>JAHEHM010000001.1 GCA_024644585.1 Porticoccaceae bacterium
GTGCGTTTAGGTCTGCAAAAGTTACAGATCTTGGTTGCACCAGAATTTAGAGAAGAGTTAATAAATGAGTAAAGTTATAAACCATCATCCGTCCATTGAGATGCTTGTCGAGTTTTCGGCAGGGACCTTAGATACTGCTACTTCTATCTGCGTAGCCTCGCACTTACATTTCTGTCCCTGTTGTAGGGCTGAAGTGGCAAGACTTGACCAGGTTGGTGCCCAGTTGATGGCCATCTCTTCTCCTCAAGAAATTGATGACAGCATTTTTGAAGAAGTGATGCGTAAAATCGATGAGGGTCATACGGAAGAACCAGTTATTGAACCGAAAAAAGGTATTCAAGGCTTCCCTGAGCATATTAATAAGCTCATTCATGATGCTGCAGAAATGCCTATTTGGAAGCGACTCTCTAAGTCGATGGAAGTTGCCAAATTATTTACCGGTCAAAGTAAATATGAAGTGGCTCTGCACAAAATTTGTGCCGGTGGTACTACACCACAGCATGACCACAGAGGTACCGAATACACAGTAGTTTTAAAAGGCAGTTTTTCTGATGAAAAATCTGTTTATACCGAAGGTGATTTTATAGTTCGTGAGCCTGGTGACATTCATCAGCCCATGGGCGCCAAGAATGGCGAATGTATCTGTTTGTCAGCGCAGGAAGCGCCGATTAAATTAACCAGTCCATTGGGTTTCTTTTTAAACCCATGGCTAAGAGTAAACCCTGCTTAATTTCACATTTCCCTTTAGCATTTTTATACCTGTGCTCGACCGCGCCTTGCGCGGTCTTTTTTTGCCACTAAGAAATGAAACTCGTCTCTATCTGACTAACACTCCCTGCTGCGCCATAAACTGTTTGGCTTCAGGGATACTGTATTCTCCAAAGTGAAAGATACTGGCTGCGAGAACAGCATCTGCACCGCCCTGCTGAACTCCATCCACTAGATGTTGTAAATTACCTACACCACCCGAGGCTATCACGGGCACGGCAACTGCATCGCTAATTCTTGAGGTTAGCTGTAGATCAAACCCATTTTTAGTGCCATCGCGATCCATGCTGGTCAGTAGTATTTCACCAGCGCCAAAATCAGCCATTTTTATTGCCCATTCAATGGCACAGATACCGGTTGCATTGCGACCGCCGTGGGTGAATATTTCCCATCTTGGATTATCGGAATCATCGGTTTGCTTGGCATCAATGGCAACGACTATGCATTGAGAGCCAAACTTATCTGCCGCCGCCTTTACAAATTCTGGATTTTTGATGGCTGCTGAATTAATGGCGACTTTATCGGCACCTGCATTGAGCAGGTTGCGTATATCGGATAATTCTCGAACGCCACCGCCCACAGTTAACGGGATAAATACCTCACCGGCCATGCGCTCAACGGTATGTAATATAGTATCTCTGTCTTCATGGCTGGCGGTAATATCAAGGAAGGTGATTTCGTCTGCACCCTGTTCGTTGTATCGCCTTGCAACTTCAACGGGATCACCTGCATCACGTATATCCACAAACTGTACGCCCTTGACCACTCGACCTTTGTCGACATCTAGGCAGGGTATTAATCGTTTAGCTAAACCTTGAGACATCTACTTACCCTTATTCCTTATCCTTGAACATATGACCTAATTTGCCGGCTTTGGTGGCCAGATATTGAACGTTATGCGGATTGCTGTCTGCCTGAATAGGAATGCGTTTAACAATCTCAAAGCCTAAACTTTCTAAGGCATCGATTTTTCGCGGATTATTGGTCATTATCTGTAATTTTTTTGCGCCTAGATGCTGAAGCATGGGTGCACAGATAGAGTAGTCACGCATATCGGCACCAAAACCTAATCGCTCGTTAGCTTCTACGGTATCAGCGCCCTGATCTTGCAAGCTATAGGCGCGTATTTTATTCACCAGACCTATTCCGCGCCCTTCTTGACGCAAATAAAGAATGGCGCCTCGTCCGAGCTCGGCAATATTGCGCATCGCTTCTTGAAGCTGTTCGCCGCAGTCACAGCGCAGGCTTCCAAGAGCATCACCGGTTAAGCATTCTGAATGGATTCTGACCGGCAAAGGTTCATCGGAAGCGCAATCACCCATTGTAATGGCGATATGCTCTTTACCTTTGAAGGGATCCTCAAAACCATGAATATCAAACTGTCCCCATCGGGTGGGTAACTTTGAGGATTCAATAAAACGCAGAACCAATGACAACTCCAATCTGTGTGTAGTAATTTTTCATTGTAACCTTTGACCGCAGTTAATTCAGTTTTTTACTGCGATTTAACTGCCAATATTAAGCCTTTGGCGCATTGATTGAATACTGGCTTTTAGGTCATAGACAATGCGGTAGCAACAGGGCACCAAAATAAGCGTCATAGTGGTGGCAAAAACAATACCAAAACTCAGGGATATGGCCATTGGAATAACGAACTGTGCTTGCATGCTGGTTTCAAATAACATGGGCAATAGACCCACAAAAGTCGTCAATGTAGTTAACACGATAGCTCTAAATCGCTGTTTACCGGCTGACATAATGGAGTCGTCCATTGTTTCTCCAGCACCCTGCCGACGATTAATAAACTCAACTAGAATTAAACTGTCATTAACAACCACACCTGCCAAGGCGACCAAGCCTAATATTGACAGCATGTTGAGTGAAATACCAAATAGGATATGTCCAATGACCGCCCCAATAAAACCAAAGGGTATCACCGACATTATTACCAAGGGTTGAACGTAAGAGCGAAGAGGAACTGCCAGTAGCCCATAAATTAAAAACAGTGCCGCGGCAAAACCTATCATGGTGCGCATAATAAGGGTGTTTTCTTCTTTGGTTGAGCCACCCAAATCAAATTCAACTTCGGGGTACTGCTCAAGTAATTTGGGAATAAAATTATCGGTTATATCCGAAACAACCGTACCCGTTTGAACCTTGCTGGAATCCACATCTGCAGTCACATTCACGGTTCGCTTGCGATCAGTTCTGGAGATTGTTGATAGACCCTGCCCTAGCTTAATATCGGCAACCTGACCAATTTGAATGGCCTGTCCTGACTTGGTTCGGATCAGTAAATTTTCTAGGCTAGCCACTGAATCGCGCTCATCTTTTGGGTAGCGCACCATGACTTTTACTCGATCCACGCCACGCTGAATGCGTTGCACCTCTTCACCGTAAAAAGCCTGTCTTACCTGTCGCCCCACATCGGCAAGACTAATACCTATCTGACTGGCATAGGGTTTGAGACTGATTTGAATTTCTCTGCCGCCTGTACCCTGTGAGTTGTAGATATCAAAAACACCGTTGTACTGGGCCAATTTATTTTGTAATCGATCACTTGCCTGAAGGAGTTGTTCAGGGTTAGAGCCACCGAGTTGGAAGTTGATTTTCGCACCACCCCCGGCATTGGTACTAGCAAAATACCGCTGCTTTCTGACGTTGGGTAGCTGACCAACCTCTTCCCGCCACAGCTTTTCAAAAGTTAAGGACGAAATTAGTCGATCTTCTGAGGGAACCAATGAGACGATAAAAGTACCAGATGTGTCGGAGCCTGCATAAAATAATAGATGCTTGACCAGGCCATTACCCTCAGGGTTTTGCTGACGATAACCTTCGTCTACGCGGTAAGCTGCGTCTTCGATTGTGGTGAGGATGTCAGCCATACTGCTAGCAGATGTACCATCGTAAACGATCACTTCGGCACGCACTGTATCGCTGGGTACATTGGGGAAGAATTCAAATTTTGCGATACCACTATTTACCGCACCACCGGCAATAATTAATAGCCCAAGGAAAAATGAAACCGTGAGGTAACGTCTTTTTAAACAGTAAGCCAATGCTGGCTGGTATTTGTTTGCGATAAACTGCTTAAGACCCCTATCAACCTTAGCCTGCATTTTGCCGATAAATTTAAATCTAGACTGAGAAACACCGCCAATTTTCATACCCACTAGGTGAGCTGGAAGAATAAGCTTTGACTCTATCAGTGAGAAAATTAGGCAAAGAATAACCACTACGGCAATGGCTTCTTGGAAGCCTGCTACAACGCCGCCAATAAACAGCATGGGTGCAAAAGCGGCCATGGTGGTTAAAACACCAATGGTTGAGGGTATGGCGACTTTTTTCGCGCCCTCAATCACATCTTCAATTCGGGCAGTAAAGACCCCATTGTTATCATTTCCTAGTACCTTGGCCGCCTTCTGTTGAGCCTCGGTATAAATACTTTCGCCAATCACAATGGCATCGTCCACCACGATCCCCAACACCATAATAAAGGCAAATAGACTTAAAACATTGACGGTCACCGGATAGGGATTAATTGGCATCAACCAAAAAGCCCCAAGAAAACTTACCGGTATACCCAGAAGTACCCAGAACCCCACCTGAACATTAAGAAATAACGTTAGTACCACAGCAACCAGTATGGCACCCATAGCAAGGTTTGAGAGCATCATATCGAGCCGACCACGGAGGTGGAAAGATAGTGGCTCAAATTGCTCAATGGTGAGCCCATCAACTAAGGTTTCTGATTTTTTCTCAATATAAGATTTGACAGCTTCATCAATCGCCAGCAAATTTTGATCTTCTAAGGAGAAAATCCCCAGCGTGACTGCAGACTCTGTATCAAAGTGCACAAAGGTACTGGATTCTTGGAATGCATCTCGTACTGTTGCTACATCGGAAATTAATAATTGTGAGCCATCGGCGTAGCTTCGTAGCACCAGATTTTCAAACTGCTCGCCTGAATAAGCCTTACCCTCAGTTCTAACCAGTATGTTGCCACTGTCAGAACGAATCATACCCGCGGGAAGATCTAAGGAAGACTCTCGCACCGCCTTGGCCACTTCAGCGAGCGTCATATTTAGTTCTCTTAGGCGCTGCTCTTTGACCTCAATGGAAATTTCATAGTCATCAACGCCCCAAAGAATAACTTTCTTTACCTGAGACAGCTCTAGCAATTCGTCACGGATTTCTTGACCAAGTTCCTTGCGCTGAAATTCGTCCAATGGCCCGGAGACAGCAACACCTGTCACCCAGCTAATATCTTCAAACTTACTCACACTAGGTTTTTCAAGGTCATCGGGGAAATTTAGGATGCTACTAATTCGGTCTTCAATTCTAGCCATGATCTCGTTAATATCTTGGCTTGGCTCAATATCCAACTCAATATTAGCCAGATCGCGACTAGCTTTAGAGCGCATTTCTTTGATACCACTCAAACCTTGCAAGGCCGATTCAATTGGCAGAATAACCCCCTTTTCTACCTCTACCGGCGCAGCGCCAGGATAAACTGCAGACACCTGAACAATGTTTCTATCTGTTCGTGGGAACATATCCTTACTGATGGTAGATGCCGAAATTGCGCCTGCAACTATAATAAATAACATCAGCAGATTAGCCGCTACCGGATTTTTGGTGAACCATCCAATTAAGCCGTAGCTGTTAGATTCTTTCATTATAATTCTGTCCAAACATCCGTTGATTGAGGCTTAACTTTCATACCATCAACCATAATGCCCATACCGCTGGTAACCACTTCAACTGAACCCTCAAGACCTGAGTTTATGTAGTAGTAATTACGATCATCGAAAATATAATCAACCGCAACCATCTTTAATCGTTTCTCAGCTGTGACCATGGCGACTCGTTGATTAGCTCGCAACGCGTAGCGAGGTAGTGCATGCACGGCATTAATAGTCTTGCCGGACACTGTGGCTTCGACAAAGGTTCCCATGAGGAGTGGTTGACGGTTTTTCTGGTTTTTTAAATTATAGGGATCATCAATTGTTGCCACGAGATACTGGGCGCGACTACTCTGCTCTATGGTGCCCTCAGATCGAACTAAAACGGCGGGCCATTCGACCTCACTGCCATTAACCACAGCCTTTAACTCAACTTTAGCCTCCGCAAAAGACTGATTATTAATTGACCCCTCAGATAAGGAAAGTTTAGACATTTGCTTATCCGTCATGGGCAGTCTTATCTCGGCATAATCAATAGCAAAAATTGAACCCAATTTTGTTCCGATGGTGACATATTGACCCATATCCACATGAGTGGTGGCTACCATGCCGGCATAGGGGGCTCGAATAATGGTTCGCTGAATTTTTAACTCTGCCTGAGCCACTTCAGCCTGGGCTTGGATTAATCGAGCTTCAGCCTCAGCTAAAAATGGCGTTCGCAGTGCCAGTACAGGCGCATCTTCCAGTGGGCGGCCTGTCATCTGCCACTCTTTTTTGGCCTGAACTGATTTAGCTTGCTCAGTGAGTAACTGAGCCTTGGCACTCTTTAGCTGTGCCTCTGCTCTTTGCTTGGCGACTTTATAATCTGCTGCATCTAATCGAATTAAAATATCACCTTTTTCAAAGGTACCGCCCACTTCAAATTGTGCGGCAACATCAAGAACTGCGCCGGAAACCTCAGAAACCAATGTCGTGCTGGTCCTTGGCTCAACTGTTCCCTGTGAAACGGCCTGCAATTCGACCTTAGACGAGTTAATTATTTCGGTTGTTACCGCAACTTCCCGATCGGGTGATTCTAGCTCAAGGGAATTAGGCTTAAAGGCACTCATAATTAATGCAATAAGGAAAGCCACGACAATAACGATTAATGGAAGTAATTTTGTTTTCAACTAGCTGCCCTCACTGGCATTAAATATTTTATATTATAGATTTATCACTACGTTTTTTACTTATAAAAAGCCCAAGTTACTAATAACTACAATAACTATTGCCGCAAAAAAACCCGCCACAACATCATCGATCATAATGCCAATTCCGGCACCTACCTGTTTGTCCAGCCAGCTAATAGGCCATGGCTTAACAATATCGAAAAACCTAAACAGTAAAAAACCCACAATAATCGACGTGAGCTGAGGTTCGATAAATGCTAACGCGATCCAAAGACCGACAAATTCATCCCAAACAATGCCCGAATGATCATGCACTGCAAGTTTGCTAGAGGCTCGACCACAGATATAGATGCCAGCTATTGCTGATATTGCGACCACAGCCCAATAAAGAGACAGGGGTAACTGGCATAGCAACAACCAAAGTGGAATAGCCGCAAGTGTACCGAAGGTACCGGGCGCCTTGGGCGCTAACCCACTGCCAAAGCCAAAAGCTAGTAACAGTGTCGGCGATCGCAGAAGGTCGGTAAAACTCGGGTTCTTATTTGAAATGGGTATATCCTCCAAAGTTGGCGGATAGGGCCTGATCATCAAGCAATACCGCGTCTTGATTATGCTGTAATTGCGTCATATTGCCAATCTTGGTGACTGGAATATTTGCTTGTTGTACCCATGCCTCAAAAGCCGCTTGTTTGGACTCAGGTATAGTAAAACATAGCTGATAATCATCACCGCCGGTCAATGCCCACTCAAGCACTTGATTTCTGTGGTTGTCTTTCAATTCAGAGTGAATAGGCAGAAGGTCACTTTTAATTGCCGCGCCAAGGCCACTGGCTTTGCATATATGGCCTAAGTCGGCAACTAACCCATCAGAAATATCAATACAGGCAGTAGCAAAATCTCTCAGGCATACACCTAAAGCAATCTGTGGTTGTGGGGAGTAAAAACGCTGCAAAAGTCGTTCGCTGATCATTTCGGAATTTTGGGTTAATGCCAACAAACTGGCAGCACCATCACCCAGCGTACCACTCACATAGATACTGTCGTCCGCTTGAGCACCCCCACGACACAGCGCCTCACCGGCAGGTAGCTCGCCTGCAACTGTGATACTAATAGTCAGTGGTCCTGCTGTAGTGTCGCCACCCACTAGGGCTACATTATATTGCTTAGCGACCTCAGCTAGACCCTGACTAAAATCCTGCAACCAATCAGTGGTAGCCAGAGGCTTAGGCAGGGTTAAAGCCAGCGTAAACCACTTGGGCGTAGCGCCCATTGCCGCCATATCACTGAGATTAACGCACAGAGATCGAGTAGCGACTTGGTAGGCATTAGCCTCATTGGGAAAATGAACAGATGCCACCAAACTGTCGGTGGCAAGGGCCAACTGATGACCTTCTGTTGGCTTTAAGATAGCAGCATCGTCACCAATACCCACAACCACATCTTGCTGTGCCGTTAGTTTTTTAAAGTAACGGTTAATCAGCGAAAATTCGTTATTGGATTGATCTTTACTCTTTGACAATGCTTAACCTTTATGGGCGGCGATCTCCACAGCTCTTGTATCTGCTGCCACACGATCGAGAACACCATTGATAAATTTAAATGCATCCGTGGGGCCAAAGGTTTTTGCTAAATTGACGCCCTCATTAATTGCTACCTTATAGGGAACCTCAATACTGAACATTAACTCATAGGTGGTTAATCTTAGTATAGCGCGCGATACCGGATCTAGCTTCTCCTGCTCTCGATCTAGATACTTTTGGAAGGCGCCATCAATTTGTTCAAGATTTTGAGGTGCACCAAAGAGTATGGTCTTAAACAACTCAGTATCCACTTTGCTCATATCATTTTCTAAGTGGAAGTTAACTTCAATAGTTTCCAAATCTGTACCACCGAGATCCCAGGAATAAAGCGCCTGAACCAGAAGTTTACGCGCTTTTTGCTTGGCCTTTGTTTTAGACATTTATTTTTTATCCTGCATTGATTTAAAAAGCTCAAGCATTTCAAGTACGGTCAGGGCAGCTTCTTCACCCTTATTTTCTTGGTTATCACCGGCACGCTCTAATGCTTGTTGCAGGTTATCTGTGGTCAACAGACCAAAGGCCACTGGCATATTTTGCTGTAATCCAACCTCACCAATACCACGGGTTGTTTCGGCACAGACATAGTCAAAATGTGGGGTATCGCCACGAATAACACAGCCGAGAGTAATCACCGCATCAAACCGTCCGGTTAGGGCGGCACGTTGCGCGGCTAAGGGCAATTCAAAAGCGCCGGGCACATAGAAATCTTCAACAGCTTGAACATTGTGACGCTTGAGAGCTCTCAATGCTCCGTTGCGCAGCCCTTCAGTAATCTCTGAATTCCATCGTGCAGTCACCACTGCAATTCTTGAATCACCTACAGAAAAATTACCTTCTTGAGGTCTAAATTCACCCATAATTATTGCCTTAACTATCCTGATAATCGATGTATTCCTCAACTTCTAAGTCGAAGCCAGAAATACCACTAAATTTAAAAGGTGCACTTAGTAAGCGCATCTTACTGACACCTAGATCCATCAATATTTGAGAACCTGTTCCCACCTGAAGGTAAACAACCTCATTGGCGGGTGGTGTTTTTTCGGTTTTGATATTGAGCATCTGATCAATATTCCTGTCCATATCCTCAGCGCTTTCGGGGTAATAGAGTAATACCAATGCACCTCTTCCCTCTTTGGCTATAGCCTCAAGGGCAGTATGGGTCGACCATGACTGAAAGCCTTCTCTAGGCTCAATAGCCAATAGATCTCGCGCTGATCGATTCACATGAACCCTCACTAAGGGTGCATCGCCGCCACTCACATCTCCCATCACAAGAGCAAAATGCTTTTCGTCTCGCGCATTATCAAGATAGGTTTTAAGAGTGAACTCACCATAATGAGTATTCACCTGACGCTCACTAATACATTGGGTGGTTTTTTCTGTTACCAACCGGTAGTTAATTAAATCGGCAATGGTGCCAATTTTTAAATCATGTTTTTTAGAAAAAATTTCAAGATCGTCACGGCGCGCCATAGTGCCATCTTCATTCATGATTTCTACAATAACAGCAGCGGATTCAAAACCCGCTAATCTGGCTAGGTCACAGCCTGCTTCTGTATGCCCCGCGCGACTCAGTACGCCGCCTGGCTGGGCTTTTAAGGGGAAAATATGACCGGGCTGAACAATATCTTGGGGGCGCGCATTACTGGCAACAGCCGCTTGTACAGTTCGTGCGCGATCAGCAGCAGAAATACCCGTAGATACGCCTTTCGCCGCCTCGATAGATAGGGTGAAAGGCGTGCCATGACTTGAGCTATTGGTATCACCTGCGACCATTAAACCTAAATTTAGCTGTTCACAGCGCTCTTCACTGAGAGGCAAACAGATTAAGCCGCGGGCGTAAGTAGCCATAAAATTAATATCTTCTGGCCTTACCATAGGTGCGGCCATAACGAGATCGCCTTCATTTTCACGATCTTCGTCATCCATCAGAATAACCATCTTGCCCTGACGGATATCTTCGATTAATTCTTCTACTGTATTTAGCTGCATGCTATTTTCCTAGTTTTCTTGGCTGGTCAATCGCTCAAGGTAACGGGCGATTAAATCCACTTCTAAATTAACTTTTGTACCCACAGCATAGTCACTCATTACCGTATGAATCATGGTATGGGGCACGATATTAAGTTCCAATTCGCTACCCTTCACTGCATTGACAGTCAGGCTTGTACCATCCACAGTAATAGAACCTTTTTGAGCAATGTATTTTGCAAGATTAGCTGGAGCCTTTATACAGAAGCGCCACGACCGAGCGTCTTCATGCAGTGAAACCACCTCTCCAATACCATCGACATGGCCAGAAACAATGTGCCCACCAAATCGATCAGTAGCCTGCATGGCTTTTTCTAAATTAATACCTGTACCGGTTTGCCAATTGCCAATAGTGGTCAGGCTTAGGGTCTCAGTGGATACATCGGCCACAAAACCCTGATCTGAAAGCTCAACCGCAGTAAGACAGACGCCATTGCAGGCGATACTGTCACCTAACCTGACATCATCAAGTCCCAAATTTGCTGCATCAATGGTTATGCGAACATCACCTTGACGCTGTTCAAGGGAAACAATCTTGCCAATCGCACTAATAATTCCTGTAAACATAAGTTCTACCTTAGCTTAGTCTTAGTAATCTTTGTCTGGGATTAATACCAGTTTAATATCTTCACCCACCTGACGCATATCTTTAACAGACAGCGCCAAATGCGCATCAATTGTCTTAATGGGTAACTCAAACATGGGTCTAGCTTCACTACCAAATAATTTGGGAGCCCAATAACAGACTAATTCGTCCAATAAACCCTGAGCTACAAATGCCCCTGCAAGGCCAGCTCCCGCCTCGACCATAACCTGATTGCAATCTCTCGCCGCAAGTATCTCAAGCAATGCTTGAAGGTCGACATGCTCGGCATTATTGGCTACAAAAATCACCTCTGCACCTGCGGCAATCAAGGCCTCTGATTTGCGTCTTTGCTCAGGTCCATCGAGGGTTGCCACCAAGCAATCGCCGGGCTGTTGAAGTAATCGAGCCTGAGTCGCCATTTTCAACTGCGCATCAATCACTACCCGCAATGGCTGCTTAACAGGATCTTCAACCCCAAGTTCTTGCTCTGTTATACGCAGGGTAAGCGAGGGATCGTCCATTATTTGCGTCCCTATGCCAGTAATAATGGCACAGCTTGCGGCTCGCATGCGCTGAACATCAAGGCGTGCCGCGGGTGAGGTAATCCACTGGCTCTGCCCGCTTGCCATAGCCGTTCGGCCATCAAGGCTAGCAGCCATTTTAACAGTCACCCAGGGTGTCCCTTCACTATGGCGCTTATAGAACCCTTGATTAAGCTCCCGCGCCTGCGCTTCCATAAGCCCTAATTCAACGTCTATTCCCGCATCCTGCAATTGCTTGATACCAGAACCTGACACCTGTGGATTAGGGTCCTCGGCGGCAACCACAACACGTTTAACGTTGGCATCGATAATTGCTTGAGTACAGGGACCTGTTTTGCCTTGATGACAGCAGGGCTCAAGGGTTACATAGAGGGTAGACTGAGGCTGATTTCCCGCCTGTGATAGGGCTTCAATTTCTGCATGGTTACCCCCGGGAGGACGGGTAAAACCCTCACCAATAATTTTTTCGCCTAACAGGGCAACACAGCCAACTGCAGGATTGGGTGAAGCGGTATAGCGTGCCTTTGCTGCTAACTGCAATGCTCGCGCCATCATTTTGTGATCTATATCAGAAAAGCGCATAAATTAGTCAGTTGCGTCTTTGCCGTCGGCATTGAGACGATTGAGTTCTGCTTGAAATTCGCTGATGTCTTGAAAGCTTCGATAGACCGAGGCAAATCTAACATAGGCCACTGCATCCAACTTTCGTAGCTGTCTCATCACTTCTTCTCCAATAATCTGTGATGGCACTTCGCGCTCACCCGTTACTTGAAGAAAATGTTTAATTTGTGAGATGGCTACTTCAATTTGCTCAATGGAAACTGGTCGCTTTTCAAGGGCTCGCTGCAGGCCTGCGCGCAACTTGTCTTCATCAAATGACTGACGGCTACCATCGGTTTTAATCACTCTAGGCATAACCAGTTCTGCCAGCTCATAGGTAGTAAAACGCTCACCGCACGCCCCACATTCACGGCGACGGCGAACCTGACCACCATTGGCAACCAATCGTGAATCTATGACTTTTGTATCATCAGCATTACAAAATGGGCAAAACATTATGATTTACCTTAAAAAAGAGCGAGTATTCTAACACAACATAGAGCATTGGAGACCCCACCACTGAATACATCCAATGTTCAGCCTATGTTGGTTTAACTGTTTCAATGAACAGGATAAAAAAAGCCCCAATTTAATGGGGCTTTTAGGGTACCTATTTACCTAAGCTTAGCCGTATACAGGGAATTGCTTACAGATATCTAGAACCTTAGTTTTAACTTCAGCGATAACCTGCTCAGAATTGCCACTTTCTAGGCTTTCTAAGATATCGCACATCCAATGAGTCAACTGAGTTGTCTCTTCAATGCCAAAACCTCTTGTGGTGATAGCCGGTGTTCCCACTCTTAAACCCGAGGTCACAAAAGGTGATCTTGGGTCGTTGGGAACAGCATTTTTATTCACTGTAATAAAGGCTTGACCCATCGCAGCATCAGCATCGGTTCCGGTGTATTCTTTACCAATCAGATCTACCAACATTAGGTGGTTTTCTGTGCCATTGGATACAACGTTGATACCGCGGTCGATAAAGGTTTTTGCCATGGCTTTGGCATTAGCAACCACCTGCTTTTGGTATTCAACAAATTCGTCACTTGCCGCTTCTTTGAAAGCAATGGCTTTAGCTGCAACCACATGACAAAGAGGCCCACCCTGACTACCTGGGAAAACGGCAGAGTTAACTTTTTTGGCGATGGCTTCATCGTTAGTTAATACAAAACCACCACGAGGACCACGCAAGGTTTTATGAGTGGTTGACGTCACAACATGAGCATGAGGGACTGGGCTAGGGTATACACCCGCCGCCACAAGACCAGATACATGAGCCATATCAACTAAAAGATAGGCACCCACTTTGTCAGCTATCTCTCTAAAGCGAGCCCAGTCCATAATGCCGGAGTAAGCTGAGAATCCAGCAATAATCATCGCTGGTTTGTGCTCTTCAGCAAGGGCTTCAACCTGATCATAATCAATCAGACCGGTTTCAGCATTTAGACCATATTGCACCGCATTGTATAACTTGCCTGAAAAGTTAGGCTTGGCACCATGGGTTAGGTGTCCGCCGTCAGCCAAACTCATACCAAGAACCGTATCGCCGCCTTTGATTAACCCTAAGAATACCGCATTATTTGCCTGCGAACCCGAGTGAGGCTGAACATTAGCAAAGTCTGCGCCATACAGAGACTTAAGTCTTTCAATTGCTAGTTCTTCTGCAACATCCACATATTCACAGCCACCATAGTAGCGTTTGTTAGGATAGCCTTCTGCATATTTATTGGTCAGCTTGCTACCCTGAGCCTGCATTACCGCTGGACTGGTGTAGTTCTCTGAAGCGATTAGCTCAATATGCTCTTCCTGACGCTGATCTTCCTGCTGCATAGCATTCCAAAGTTCAGCATCATAATTTTCAATGGTTTTCTGTTTATCGAACATGGTTTTGGCGTTTCCTAAGTATTATTTAGACTATTAAAAGGCATGCTTAAATATTGCGTGCATTTTACCTCAAATTAATTTTTTCTGACAGAAAAAGTGTACAAATTTTCTGTGCTTTTGTATTTTTTAAAGTGTTTTTATTGACCCCATTTGCGTAAACCGAGGTACTACCAAGGGATGGGCTTTCCCGCATAATCTAGATAGCTTAACTCACCATCAATTTTTAACTCATCCATGAGCTGAGACAAACAGTCAGCCACATAACTGGGTTCAAATAACTTACCCTCAGGTACAGTCCCATGAAAGGGTTTCGACATTTCTGAGTTTACAGTGCCGGGATGAAAGGCAATCAGCTTTACGTTCTTGGCACGACGCGCATATTCAATAGAAAACGTTTTCATCAAACTATTTAGTGCAGCTTTCGACGCTCTGTAACTGTACCAACCGCCCAGACCGTTATCACCCGTACTTCCAACTCTGGCACTGAAGCAGGCAACCTTGCATTCAACTGCACCCATCACAAGCTTTCTAAGTAGCTTAAGCCATAATGAGGGGACAATGGTGTTGGCATAAAAAATAGATTGCATCATTTCTACGCTCATTTCTTCCATGCGCTTTTCAGGAAACATTTTCTCGCCATGGAGAATGCCATGACAGATACAAACTTTTGAAAAACTGCCTTTAAACTCTGACAAGTTGTCGACAACCGACTGCATGCTTGGCTCATCATACTGGGTAGAAATCCAGTGTAGTTTGGGGTGCTCAAATGTCGCAGACGAGCGGCTCACCGCAATCACTCGCCCGATTCGATTGTCATTTAAGAAATTATTAATCAGCGCCTGACCTATAGCGCCACTGGCACCTAGCACTAATGCGTTAGAGGAATCAGTTAGCATTTTTCTCTCTCAAGTGAACAGCTTTCACAGCGTGATTTACCGGTAATAAGCCGGGAAAGGGGATGACGATATTTGGCAAACAACAGATAGACCCAATCAGTAAATATTCGAACGACCGGCCAGCGTAAAATAGCCGTCCAGCGACCCTTACCCACAAGAGTCCAAGCTTTATGGGTCACATCTAAACCCAAAATAATACTACCATCGGCTAATTGACCATGAAGAATCGCATCAGCTTTGTGTTTATTAATTGCAGGATATTTTTCTTCAAAACCCGATTGATTAATATCCACCAAGTCTATGCTCTGCTCGACATCTAGACTTAACAAATGCTTCATTTCGGACAGGCACAGTGGACAGCCGCCATCGTAAAAAATTCTAAGTTCTACCATTGATTTAAAGATCCCGAATGAGATAAATAAGCACTAGGCTATGGGCGCAAATGACTAACATTGTAAGTACCAAACGCATACGCCAATATTGAGAATCTCTAGCATCATGATCCAGTGAGCGTTCAGCGATTAACAGACTGCCATAACCGCAGAGTAAAAGTGCCACAGCAAAAACCATGAGCATAGATGAAATATTTATCAGCAACAGGCTGGCCCAGCCCGAGAGTGCTAACAGGTTACTAAAAATTATCATGCTTCGAGCAATTCTTTTTTGTGAAAAGTCTCTGCTTTTTGCCCATAAAATTCCAGCAAGAAAACTTAAAATTATTGCGCTATAGGCAATGAATACATAGGGTGCATAGAAACCGAATAGCGAGGCACTATGAACGCCCACGCCTGAGGCTAGCGCATCGGTCATTTCGACCAGAGGCACCAAAAATGGAATTAAACCTAGGTAACCCAACCAAAGAGTTAATCGATTCTTGTCAGGCTGTAAGTCGACGGCTGAGGTATCCGTCATAGAATTCTCCATCAATGTGAATAATTACTTTTCTACCTTTATTTACGCTGTCTTAAAAGCTTTGGTTTGATCTGCTTTGGGAATTGAATCCAACCAATTTACCATCACGTACCTCTAATTCAGCATTGGACAATTTAGTGGATAAAAGATTATGTCAAAAAAAGGGATTTATTGGTTCACAACTGATTTAAGATTAGATGATAATCCAGCGCTAAAAATGGCTGCTGAAGCCATGGACCAGCTCCTTTTTGTGTATTCGGTTGATATTCCTGTTCGGCTCTCGCATTTACAAGTGGGGCCTACTATTTCACAAAACCGACAGGTCTTCCTTTCGGAATCGCTACATTGTTTAAATGAGCAACTTCAAGATTTAGGCCAACACCTAGTGGTTATCGAAAATACTCAGCCTGAAATGGCTCGGCTCATCGATGATCATGGCATTACGCATATTTACAGAAATAGCGATCAACATGGCCTTGATAGCGCTGACTGGCTTAAGATCCAAACTCATTATCCACAGATTAATTTTTCCGAAGTCAGTAATAATCGGTTATTTAGATTAGAACAATTCCCCTTTGAGCTTGGCGAATTACCCGATAGCTTTTCCAAATTTAGGCGCAAAGCAGAAAAGCTACAAATTGATTCGCCCCTGTCACCGCCAAACCATTTACCACCCCCAATAACCGATCCCTTACCCTGGCCGCAACTGGGTCAGGCTAGCGAAGCACAGACTCTATTTAAGGGTGGTGAAATTGCGGGGGTTCGCCATATGGAAACATACTTTCAATCGGACCTACCTAGCACTTACAAACAAACCCGAAATGGGCTTGACGGCATGGACTATTCGACCAAATTTAGCCCTTGGCTGGCCCAAGGCTGCCTCTCGGCTCGTCGTATCATACATAGGCTTAATCAATACGAAGACGAGGTTGTGTCTAATGACTCTACCTATTGGATTTATTTTGAACTACTCTGGCGTGAATATTTTCAGTGGTATGCAGAAAAACACGGCGAACAGATGATCGCTTTTTCTGGCATCAAAGATCGATCCCCCAATACCAGTTTTTATCCTGAGCGTTTTCAAAAGTGGTGCCAAGGCACAACACCCTACCCGATTGTGAATGCTTGTATGCGCCAGCTGAAAGCCACTGGCTATATGTCAAATCGTGGCCGCCAACTGGTAGCCAGTTGTTTTGTACACGAACTCTCTTTAGATTGGCGCTATGGCGCAGCCTACATGGAGCAACAGCTGGTAGATTTTGATTTGGGATCCAACTGGGGCAATTGGCAGTATCTTGCCGGTGTAGGTGCCGACCCAAGAGGTCATAGACAGTTCGACTTGAACAAACAAACGCAAATTTACGATCCTAAACAGCAATTTATTAATCACTGGCAGGGCCATACAGATAATTTTCCTTTGGATTCAACTGACCCCTCTGACTGGCCAATTGATCTTAAACCTGCGGAGATTCTTGCTTGAGTAATTCGCCAAAAGTATTGCGTCTAATCTTAGGCGATCAGCTCAATATCAATCATTCTTGGTACGCCCAACAAGATGAATCTGTCCTGTATTTAATTGCGGAGCTACATCAGGAATCAAACTATGTGCGCCATCATATTCAAAAGCTGTGCGGTTTTTTTGCTGCTATGTCAGAGTTCGCTAATGATCTAAGTAATCTGGGTCATCAGGTGTTGCATCTAACTTTAGATGACACCGCAAAATTTTCTGACCTCAATGCGCTGATTGCTAAACTATGTGCCCAACATGAGATTGAAGCTTTCGAATATCAGCACCCTGAAGAATTCCGGCTTGCCGAGCAACTCAAATCCCTCGACCTAGGCTCAAAAACAACCATTAATTGTTTCGACTCAGAGCATTTTTTACTGACTATTGAAGAGCTACCTAAATACTTAAATGCGGGCAAGCACAATCGAATGGAGTCGTTCTATCGCAAGATGCGCAAACGATTTGAAATTCTTATGGATGGCGACCAACCCCTAGATGGACGTTGGAACTTTGATTCAGAAAATCGACAAAAACTTAAGCCGGCCGATCTAGATGCTATTCCACAGCCGCTTATTTTTAGTAATGATATCTCTGAAATACTCAAGCGTATTAAACGCCACAATATAGCCAGTATTGGCAATGTAGGGCCCTCTCTTATATGGCCCATTAATCGCCAACAAGCACTGCAGCAACTGGATTTTTTCTGCGACCAGTGCTTACCTCTATTTGGGCGCTTTCAAGACGCGATGACCCATCAGGGTGACCGTAAGTGGAGTCTCTATCATGCTCGAATATCCTTCGCCCTAAACTGCAAAATATTACATCCCTCTGAGGTAGTACAGGCCGCTCTGGATAAGTTTTACCGCTCTGACACTGATATAGATATAGCGCAAATAGAAGGCTTTGTTCGCCAAATTATTGGCTGGCGAGAATATATACGCGGAGTGTATTGGGTCAATATGCCCGCTTACAAATCCCTAAACCATCTTCAAGCAAGCAATGATTTACCTGAGTATTTTTGGACCGGTGAGACAAAAATGACCTGTGTAAAACAGGCTGTGGATCAATCATTAGACTACGCCTATGCCCATCATATTCAACGCCTAATGGTAACCGGAAACTTTGCCATGTTGGCCGGCATTGACCCAGATCAGGTGGATCAGTGGTATCTTGGCATCTACATCGATGCTATCGAATGGGTTGAACTGCCTAATACTCGAGGCATGAGTCAATTTGCCGATGGCGGCTTGATTGCTACTAAACCCTATGCGGCCAGCGGCAGCTATATTAATAAAATGAGCGACTACTGCTCCCAATGCAGTTATAAAGTCAAAGAACGCGATACTGAATCAGCCTGCCCATTCAATAGCCTGTACTGGAAATTTATGACAGCCAACAAAGCATTGCTTCGCAATAATCCGCGCACCGCTATGGCCTATAGAAGTTGGGACAAGATGCAACCAGAGATTAAAGAATCGATTCTAAAACGCGGCCAATACTGTCTTGATAACTTGGATTCTTTGTAAGAACTTTGATTACAGTTTAAGGCTGATTTAGGGTGGCCAGGTTATCGATAATTTCACTGTAATTAATCGAAAACTGGTTGGAAACACCATCATCAAAGGTCATAGGTGCCTTAACATCGGCTTTGATATCAACCCAACCCCATTGGCTTAAACGCATGGCTAGCTTTCTGCGAAATTCCACTGAGCCAATTTTATTTAAGAAGCTTAGCGGCCCCCAGTCAATTTTATCGCCTCCGGTAGGGTGATACTTTGTTACCCTTACAAAAACTACATCATTGGTAGGATCAACAAAAATATATTGGCCAAACTTGCCGCTTGCATTAAAAATTTTCGACTGTTCGTCATAGCGAGACACCCACCAATGGAGTGAATATCCGCGAGGGTGATTTAAATCATTGCTGGGTATATCACTCCAATACTGCTGAAAGGTTTCATCCACATAAGCCTTGGGAATAACCTGCTGACCCTGCCATTGCCCGCCCCGAGAAAATAACAGACCGAACCGCGCATACTGTCTTACTGTGGTATCTACACAGCAGTAAGTTAGTGCATTGCCCGCCGTGTCTTGCCACAGAGTGACATCGTTTAATCCAATTTTATTAAAGATTCTTTCTCTTAGAAGAATATCAGCAGGAGTACCTGTGACTTGAAGTAAAAGATCAGCCAGTAACATAGAGTTTACATTGTTATACTCAAAAACCTGATCGGGCGCTTGCTCAAACTTAACCCGTTTAGCATAGGCTAGGTGATCCGCAGTAAAAAACATTTTTTCATGCTCATGACTGGGCATTTCTAGGCCGCTGGTCATATTAAGCAGCTGTCGAATGGTTATATCCCGACGATCATCTAAAAAATAATCGAGATACAGACTGAGTTTTTCATCGAGATGTCCAATTTCACCTCGCTCTATAGAAATACCCACCAGTGCGGCATAAAAACTTTTTGCCATTGACCATGAAGTAGCTACATTAGCTTCGCTGTAACCCTCCGCATAGTGCTCTTTAATGAGTTTTCCATTTTTAAATAGCGCCGCACCCTGAGTCGAGGGGTCTTCAAATGACAAATCGAATAGTTTTTCGAGCTTTTTTGGGTCTACATTGACGGCCTCTGCCGATTGAATCTGCCATACCTCTGACGGGAAATGGCCAATTTGCGGCACTTCAGACCCATTAACCGCTATACCTTGCAATAACAGGCATAGGTTGGCAAATAGCCGTAGGTATTTACTAAAAAATAATTTCTTCATCGCCCCTATCCGCACTTTTTTTTGTTGTCTATGCTTAGTTTACGTTGTTTTTAATGGCGTTAGTTTTTTAATTATCTGACTGTTTTAAAATCAATGGTTCGTGAGGTAATCCATATGTCATTTACTCGCGAATAACAAGCACCATTGTTACATAACCTATGTTACGCATGCATCAATGGGTTGTCCTTTATTAAAAAAAGGGATAATGTATAAGTTCTTGTGTAAGAACTATCTTACACTGGAATTGCTGTACTGGGAGTGTCGCTTGACTATCTTATGTAATGCAAGTCTTGGATATACAAGCAGACACAACAATAATAAAGCTTGATTTTTAGTAGGGGTTACACATGACAAACAATTTACAAGGCGGCGATTACGTCGGTATGTCTTTTTGGTTAATTTCCATGGCACTAGTTGCTGCAACAGCTTTCTTCTTCTTGGAGCGTGATCGCGTTGCTGGAAAGTGGAAAACATCGTTGACAGTATCTGGTTTAGTTACGCTTATAGCTGCGGTTCATTATTTCTATATGCGTGATGTCTGGGTTGCAACGGGAACATCTCCAACTGAGTTCCGCTATATTGATTGGTTACTTACAGTGCCACTCTTGATGGTAGAGTTCTATCTGATTATGTCGGCAGTAGGCAAAGTGCCTGGTCGCGTATTCTGGAATCTACTTGTTGGTTCAACAGCTATGCTGCTATTCGGTTATGCCGGAGAGACTGGCATGATGGGCGTAGGCATGGCCTTTGTTCTATCAATGGCATCTTGGTTCTATGTAATCTGGTACATCATGAAAGGTGAAGCAAGCAAGGTAAATGCAAGTCTTGCTAATGCCAATGTACAGAAAGCCTATAAGACAATGACACTTCTAGTGACTGTTGGTTGGGCTATCTATCCACTAGGTTATTTCCTAGGCTACCTAGGCGGTGGAGCAGATGCAGGTACTATGAACGTTATTTACAACCTAGCTGACTTCTGGAACAAAATTGGTTTCGGTATCGTTATTTGGGCAGCTGCAGTAGCTGATTCGGAATAATCTACTGTTAAGAATAGGAGAGAGTCAGTTTTCTGGCTCTCTCTTTCTAAAAAAAAATAAAAGACCTATAAAAACAAAAATAAGTAACAAAAAGTTACTAGTGATGAGGGTACCACCGATGGCCCCGACAACAAAAAACCTATGGCTATCTCAATTAGATAATCTTCTTCATTCCGAGATGCCTAAGAACAACGACAGTTTGGCTATCGCTGCCAACTATCATTTTAAAAATCCAGGTAAGGCCTTTAGAGCACAGCTTGCAATTTCAAGTGGCACCGCCCTTAACCTCGATAATAAAGACAATATTCACTGGGCAGCAGCCTGTGAGCTTCTGCACAACGCCTCGCTAATACATGATGATATTAGTGATGCCAGTACCCATCGCCGTGGACAAAAAAGTATTAATGAGTTTTTTGGCTCTGATATGGCGCTTTGTCTTGGCGACTGGATGGTTGCCAAGGCATTTGAACTAGCTGCGAGAAATACTCAGCAAGGCGGCCAACTTACCGCTCTCCTCGCGCAGGCAATGCAAGAAACCTGTAGCGGACAAATTTCTGATACAAGTCAGCGTCAATGCGCTGACTTAGGTGAATGGCAAAAAATTGCTGCGGGCAAAACAGCCCCCTTGCTAATAGCACCCATAAAAGGTGCTGCCATTGCAGCTGGAATAATTAATAGATATGAAAATAGTGACTGGTTAAATGATTTAGATCGTTTGGTTAGCTTCTGTGGACTGGCCTATCAAGGCTACAATGATATAGATGATATTATCCCTTCAAGTCACAAATCCTGTGATCTTGATGGTCGTAAACCCAATCTAGTCGTGAGTCTTTTTGCCGCACAGGGCACAAGTCAAACAGATTTTAATCAATGGTATTGCTCGAATGATAATAGGCAACTTGCCCATTGGCAGCAACGGATTGCTTCAAGTGTTGTTATTCTTCAGGCTAATCAACTAGTCGATGACTGGTTAATGCAAGCAGAGCAGTTAGTTACCTCTCTGCCACTAGCATTACAATCGGTCACCGCCGGCTTAGTTGAATCAGTCAAGAAAACAACCTTGGAAAAAAGCCAATGTCGAATCGCTTAAACGGTCAAGCAACAAAATCACAGCATGCCATTGTTATTGGCGCTGGATTTGCAGGAATAGCAACAGCATTAAGATTAAGAGCATTAGGTTACCAAGTCACTCTCATGGAGAGACTCGGCAACCTAGGTGGTAGAGCGCAGGTTTTTGAGCGCGGTGGCTATACCCATGATGCAGGACCTACGGTGATTACCGCTCCCTTTCTATTTGATGAGCTTTTTGAGTTATTTGATGAAAAGCTTGAAGATCATTTAAATTTTGTCCCCCTTGATCCTTTTTATCGATTTCATTTTAGCGATGGTAGTCAGTTCGACTATCGAGCCTCAATTGAGGATACCCTGACAGAAATTCGTCGCTTTAGTCCTAAAGACGCTGACGGCTATCTGGCTCTGCTTGATCAGTCGAAGAAAGTCTATGATATTGGCTTTAAAAAGCTGGTTCATAGGCCCTTTAATAGTCTGTGGCTAATGATCCGACAGATTCCTGCATTGCTAACTTTAAAGTGCTATAGAACAGTCTCTCAGCTAGTTGGCCATTATTTAAAGCACCCTCTTATTAGGCAAGCTTTTTCAATCCACCCGCTGTTAGTGGGAGGCAACCCCTTTAAAACCACGGCAATTTACACGCTGATCCATTATTTGGAGCGTCGCTGGGGTGTCTTTTTCTGTATGGGAGGAACGGGTAAATTAGTTGCCGAACTGGGTAAACTTATGGAGCGCCAAGGGATTAACATCGTTTTAAATGCCGATGTGGACGAAATAATTACTGAGAAAAATCAGGCTACGGCAGTTCGCATGGCAGATGGTACTGTTTCTGATGCTGATATAGTGGTATTTGGCGGTGATCCAGAAACCTGTTACCAGCATTTACTACCCAACAAAAAGAACCTGATGCCAGCTGTTAAAAAGCGTTATAGCATGGGGTTATATGTGCTTTATTTTGGCACTAAAAAGCTTTACCCCGATGTGGCTCATCACAGTATCTGGATGGGACCTAGGTTTGAGGAACTGTTATCTGAAATATTTGATAGCAAAAAAATGAGCGAAGATTTTTCACTCTATCTCCACAGGCCTACTGCAACCGATAAAAGTTTTGCCCCTGATGGTTGTGAGTCTTTTTATGTGCTCTGCCCTGTGCCTAATCTACAGGGTGATATCGATTGGCAGACTGAAGGGCCAAAACTTCGTGATCGGATTGTGAGTGCATTGGAAGAATCCATTTTGCCTGAACTTTCTTCGGTAATTGAAGAGGTATTTTGGATGACCCCTGAGGATTTTGCCAACGATTATCGTTCTATGCATGGCGCGGGCTTTTCTATCGAGCCAAGACTCACTCAATCGGCTTGGTTTAGATTTCACAATCGTCATCGCAATGTAAAGAATCTTTATTTTGTGGGCGCTGGAACGCACCCTGGGGCGGGTTTACCGGGTGTAGTTAGCTCGGCTAAGGTGGTCGAAGAGCTTCTCACTGGTGTTGAGGTGGGCTCAGGCGGATAAATCATGGATGCAGTGCAATCAGGTCAGCTAACGTCAAAACAGGTCTTAGCTAAACATGGAAAATCTTTTTATTGGGCGAGTTTTTTTCTAGGCAAAAAATTGGCTGATCGCGCTGCACGCCTGTATGAGTTTTGTCGCTTTGTGGATGATATTGCTGATGGTGATCTACCCCACCGACATGAGACGCTAGAAGATATCAGTCAAAGTTTAATTAATCCTCAGGTTTCAGCTGGAACAGAGGTGCAAGCCTTTCTGAAGCTTGCCAAGGATATTGATATCCCCATCAATGCTGCCACAGAGTTACTGGACGGTATGCTACTCGACCAACAGCCTACCGCAGTAAAAGATGAAGCCGAACTTTTAAGATACTGTCATGCAGTGGCTGGCACAGTGGGTCTTATGATGTGTAGGGTACTGGATTGTCAGCATGCACGCGCCGATCAATTTGCTATTGATCTGGGTATTGCTATGCAACTAACTAATATTGCGCGTGATGTTTTGGAAGATGGCAAGATGGGCCGTCGCTACATTCCTGCCGACTGGGCTAATTATACTGCTGAGGATATTGCTCAGGCACAGCCCCAATGTCGAGATTCCGTGGCTATGGCCACTAAAAGACTGCTTAATTTAGCGGAAAAATACTATACCAGCGCCCTATTAGGCATACAGCTACTCCCCTTTAGATCACGTTTTTCGATAACGGTTGCCTTGCGTATTTATCGACAAATTGGCATCGTATTAAGACGTCGTCACTGCGCCTGGTGGAAGGGTCGAGCAATGGTAGGTAAAACTGAAAAAATTATTATTAGCTTATATAGCCTATTTGACCTTCGGCCAAAAAAAGTCCCACCGCACCAATCAGAATTACATACAGCTCTAAAAGGATTGGCGGGTGTTGATGGAAAATAATCTGACTGATGAAATTATCGAAACCGATATCGCCATTATTGGCGGCGGTAGTGCGGGAATAACCCTTGCTAGCAAACTGTCACAGCACAATGCTGTGGTAATTGAACCTAAGACCCCTGCCGAGCGCGACGCTTGCTGGGCATTATGGGCGACCTCTGATCAGCAAGCTAAACTTAAGTCAGCCACTAAGGGTCGTTGGAGTCAGTGGCGACTGGTGGATTATGAGCAAGAGATTATTCATAACAGTCATGAATATAATTATATTAGTTTAAGCTCTGCTGATTATTTAAGTGCCTGTGAAGAGACATTATCCGCTAATGTTAAGTTGGTTAGAGCCACTGCAGAGAGTATTAAGCCTAAGGGGCATGGCGGCTCTTTTTCTGCACAGGGTCAAAACTATCAGGCTAATTATATTTATGATTCGCGCCCACCTAAGGCCGCCAAAGAGGGTTTAAAACAACACTTTTTTGGCCTCGAGATTCGCACCAAAAGCCCCCTTAAGGCACCTGATATTGCAACTCTGATGGATTTTCGGGTGGACCAATCACGGGGTCTGCATTTTATCTATGCGCTGCCTTACTCCGATCGTGAAATATTGATTGAGTCCACAATGATCTCTAAATCATTAGAACCTGAGGATTGGTATAGGCAGGCAATTGATCAGTGGCTCGATCAGCATGGAATTGAAATTGAAACTATTGTGCGTCAGGAGTCTGGAATTATTGCTATGCATAGTAGTCTTCCCATTGACTCAAACTTGGCGTGCATTGGTGCCGCGAGTGGTGCAGTTAGGCAATCATCTGGCTATGCCTTCACCAATATTCAATCACAGATTAGGCAACTGGTTGAGGGTATAGAAAAAGGTGAATTCGAGGTGCCAAAACCTCTCTCAAGTCTGCTGAATTATATGGATAAACTTTTTAATGGCGTACTGGTAGCACAACCCCAGCTTGCCGTGACCCTTATGATGCAAACGGCTAAATCCCTTAACCCTGAAGGTTTTGCGCGCTTTATGCTGGGACAAGCAACTTTGTTCGATTGGATAAGGGTTATTTTAGCCATGCCTAAAATTCCTTTTTTAAAACAGGTATTCAAGCGATGACTAGCTGGGATATGGTTGCATTAGTGGCCATCATTTTACTGGGTGTTCCCCATGGGGGTTTTGATGCCGCTATTGCCCGACGCAGTGGCTGGCAAATGAACGGTGCACTTGCTTGGCTTGGGTTTCATTCTGCCTATCTATTGCTGGCTATTGCTGTGGCAATCCTTTGGTGGTGGTTTCCATTAATTAGTTTAGGTGGGTTTTTACTGATTTCAGGCCTTCATTTCGGGGCCAGTGATATCGCAGAAACAGGTTCAGATTGGTTGCCATGGCTTGCTCATGGCGGATTAGTTGCAGTGGCAATACCTAATTTTCATACCGAGGAAGTATTAACACTGTTTAGTTTTTTAACCTCAGCGCAGGCGGCACAACAATTATTAACAGTTCTTTCTATGGTATTTGTTATCTGGATACTCTGTTGCGCTGGCTACTGTATTTTTACGATTTATCATCGAAAATATCTAAAGCCATTGCTAAATTTATTAGCCCTTATTGGGGTTATGGCAATAACACCTCCACTGATAGGTTTCGCCCTGTATTTTTGCCTTTGGCATAGTCGTGGGCATATGTTGCGACTATGGACTAGCTTGTCATCCAATGCGCGCTATGGTGCAACACGCGAGGCCCTGATTTATACCCTTTTAGCATGGGGCACGGGGTTGATATTGTTTTACTATCTGAATGGTTCGCCAACCGAAATTGTTTTCAGACTAACCTTTATCGGCCTTGCTGCTTTAACCTTGCCGCATATGATCTTGGTGGATTTATTGGATAAACGAAGGAAATCAGCCTTATGACCGATATTGGCAAACGTAAACAGGATCATATTGAATTGGCGCTCAAATCAGAGCATCAGTCCAAGGCAGATTCGAGCTTTGATACTGTTCGCTTTGAGCATAATGCACTACCTGAAATATCGCTGTCTGATATTAGCCTGAACTGTGAGTTTCTTAATCAGAATCTTGCGGCACCACTGATGATTGGTGCCATGACCGGTGGCTGTGAAAATGGCGATATTATTAATTGTCATCTGGGTGAAGCGGCTGAGGCCTGCAGTATTCCAATGGCGATTGGCTCACAGCGTGCCGCATTAGAAAATAATCAGCCACAGACCATCAGGCAATATGCTCCAAATGCGATTTTACTGGGCAATATTGGCGCGACCCAAATACAGCAACAGGGCATTGATTTGGCAAAGCGTGCTGTTGAAGCTATTGAGGCCAATGCACTGATTATTCACCTGAATCCATTACAGGAACTTGTTCAGCAGGGTGGAGACCGCAATTGGAAACTTGTTTTGGAGGCCATTTATCTCTGTGCCGACAAATTATCAGTACCAGTAATTGTTAAGGAAGTGGGTGCGGGAATCAGTCCGAGCAATGCTAAACAGCTTGAGCAGGCTGGAATCAAATGGATCGAAGTCGCGGGTCGTGGTGGTACTAATTGGGCAAGTATTGAGTATGCCCGTAATCAATCGGATTTTGAGCAGCAGGTTGCTTCGCCTTTTCTTAATTGGGGAATGGATACAGCCAAGCTTTTGCCCGCTATTTCTGCAAACTGCCCCAGTCTTAATTTAATTGGCTCTGGGGGCGTTAGAGATGGCTTAGATATCGCGCGCTGTATTCGCTTAGGTGCCTGTGTAACAGCCCTTGCACAGCCGTTTTTGGCGCCTGCCCTTGAGAGTACCGAGGCGGTGATTAATAAAATAGACATTCTTAAAGAACAGCTTCGCTGGGCCATGTTTCTCACTGGTAGCAAAGATCTTGAGGCACTTAAAACAGCCAAGCTGGAGGAATAATTAGCGTGTTTTTACATGAAGAACAGGTCACCTGTCCCTATTGCTGGGAGTCAATTACTCTAATGGTTGATCCCTCTGAGTCTCAAACCTATACCGAGGATTGTTTTGTTTGCTGTCGTCCGATTTTAGTTAATGCCGAGATTGAAGGTGATTCTATAAATGTTAGAGTGACTCAAGAGGATCTTGGGTTTTAGGAATTATTCATTTACAGGTTACTGTGGCTATATCACTCAGTTTCATTGCGAACCATGTTAGAATAATTGCTATTAAAAAAACCTAAGAGAACAGCGCACAATGGCAATTCAATGGTACCCAGGCCATATGCACAAGGCTAGTAAGGAGATGACTGAGGCATTGCCTCAGGTTAACCTGGTGGTCGAAGTATTAGATGCGCGCATTCCATTCAGTAGCTCGAATCCTTTTATACAAACATTGTGCACCCACAAGCCACGCATAAAAGTGCTAACCAAGTTAGATCTTGCTGATCCCATTATCACTAAACAGTGGCAAGAATATTTTGAGAGCCAAAATAACACCAAATCTCTAGCGCTGGATTTAATTAATACGGATCCCAGTGGGCAAATTATTGACCTTATTAATAAGCTCTATCCACAGCAGCCTGAGCGCAATACCTTAGCCATGGTCACGGGTATTCCAAATGTGGGTAAATCTACTCTAATTAACTGCCTTGCGGGCA
Source organism: Porticoccaceae bacterium (assembly GCA_024644585.1). Taxonomy (GTDB): domain Bacteria; phylum Pseudomonadota; class Gammaproteobacteria; order Pseudomonadales; family Porticoccaceae; genus HTCC2207. The sequence continues at coordinate 28,059 of JAHEHM010000001.1, forward strand.
AACATATCGCTAATACAGGTGATGAACCGGCTATCACCAAAGGTCAGCAACGTATTAACCTGCGCAACGGCATTATGCTTTTGGATACACCGGGAATCCTCTGGCCTAAAATTGATAATCCAAACAGTAGCTATAGACTGGCGACTACAGGAGCGATAAAAAATACTGCTACCAGCTATGAGGATGTTGCCTTTTTCGCCGCTGAGTTTTGTCTTAAAGAATATCCTCAACACCTTAAACAGCGTTTTAGTCTTTCCCAGCTTCCTGAAACTGAGATTGAACTTTTAGAAATCGTCGGCAGACAACGTGGCTGCTTACGCGGTGGTAATCGAATTGATTTAGAGCGTGCCTCGACTATCTTTGTTAATGAACTTCGCGATGGCAAGCTTGGCCCAATGAGTTTTGAGACTCCTGAAGTCATTGATCAAGAAATGATACAGGTCGAGATTTTGAAAAAAGAAAAGGCAGTACTTGATGAACTGCGTCTTGAGCAAAAAGCCGCCAGAAAAAGAAAAGCCAAGGCTAACCGGAAAAAATAGACGCCTTTATTGATATTCATTTTTAAGCACTGCGTATCTATTAGTCCCCGATATTAATAAAGACTGGGCTATGCAACTTAATTGGCTGGAACAGACCGCTACTAATAATGCCCTTTTGTCTGATGGCTTCCCAGAGAAGATGGTGCTTTTGGATTGCGAAACTACTGGCGGGCGAGCTAAGTATCATCGCGTTATAGAAATAGGTTTACTGGTAATAGAAAACGGTCAACTTGTTGAAACCTGGCAATCGTTTATTAACCCTGAAACTATCCTACCCCGTCACATACAAAAATTGACGGGAATATCGCCAAAAATGGTAGAAAATGCGCCTAAATTCGGCGAAATATCAGAAATATTACTTGAAAAGCTTAAAGATAGAACTCTGGTAGCACATAACGCACGATTTGATTACAGCTTTTTAAAAAGTGAATTTGAGCGGGCGGGAATAACCTACAGTACCAAGCCACTTTGCTCTGTAAAAATGAGCCGTAACCTGTACCCTCAATTTAAACGACATGGCCTTTCAGAGATTATTCGGCGCTTTGATTTAAATATTGAAAACCGACATCGCGCGCTGGACGATGCACAGATGATCTATGGGTTTTTTCTTAAGACCTCTGCTATTTATTCACCACAAGAAATTTCGGCCTGCTGTAAACAGCTTTTAAAAAGGGCCTCATTACCCCCCCTATTAGACCCTGATGAAGTTAGTAGCATCCCTAATACGGCAGGTGTCTATTATTTTTATAGCCAACAGAACGAGCTGCTTTATGTGGGTAAGAGTGTCAATCTACGCAACCGAGTATTAAGTCATTTTTCTTCTGACTATAAGAATTCTAAAGAATTTCAAATGAGCCAGAAAACAGCCCATGTGACATTTGAAACCACACCCAGTGATTTTGGCGCACAGATAAGAGAAAGCCACCAAATTAAAGCGCTTGCTCCACTGTATAACCGACGATTGCGTAAAACTCGTAAACTTTATCAGTATAAATCCACCACTGACGCGAATGGTTACCTTCGGTTAGACACTGAAGCTGTTGCATCTGCTAATCCTTCTGATCAGCAATTTGGCTTATTTAGATCCCCAAGGCAGGCGACTATTCAGCTTGAAAAATTAGCCGATCAGTATTTTCTTTGTCATCAATTAATTGGCCTAGAAAAGCCTAAGAAACAAAACACCCCCTGCTTCAGAAGCCAACTTAAAAAATGCTTAGGTGCCTGTTATGGCGCTGAATCTGCCGATAGCTATAATGAACGCCTCAATTCTGCCATATCCCGTTATCAAATTCAGGCTTGGCCCTATCAGACGGCAATTATGATCGAGGAACGTAATACTGAAGACTCAGATCGAGTGGCTTTTCATATTATTGATAACTGGCGCTATATCACTCAACTTGATATTCCAGAGGATATATATGATCTGGGCTATGAGACAACATCTCAAAACTTACCTCAATCATCTTCAACAAACATTCCGCTAATTGCTGATGATAAGTTTGATTTGGATATTTATTTTATTTTAGTGCGATTTCTGATTAACGAAGATAATAAAAAACTCTCTAATCTTAAAATATGGTTACTAAAACCCACTTCTGCAACAGTTGATTAAAAATATACCCATCCCCCTGTTAGCTTTTTTCTGCGATAATATCTTTTTTAAATAATGTGTCGATAACCCTAAAGTCGACTGCACAGGATGACTATTTTGAAAGATATACCTGTCTGGGAAAATGTGGACTATGATTGTTTTCACAATGAGATAGTTCCCCTTAACCAACCCGCTGTTATTAGATCCCTAGTATCGGACTGGCCACTGGTCAATGCTGCTGAAAAATCAGCGAATTCTGCTGTTGACTATTTAAAGCCCCTTGATAAAGGTGCCATCACTTCAGCCTTGGTAGGCACTCCAGAAATTAATGGTCGATTTTTTTATAACGATGAACTAACAGAGCTTAACTTCAAGCGTGCACAGGTCACCATGAGCATTGGCCTTGATCGACTTCTAGCTATTAAAGATAACTCAAACCCTCATGCTATCGCTTTACAAGCTATGCAGCTGGAAGATGTTATGCCGGACTTTCAGCCTCTACATAACCAACCGTTACTTGATGAATCGATTAAACCCAATATGTGGGTGGGCAATCGCGCCGTTGTGGCACCCCATTATGATATTAATGACAATTTGGCCTGTGTTGCTGCGGGAAGTAGAAAGTTCACCCTATTTCCTCCAGAACAAATCAATAACCTCTATCTCGGGCCCACACTTAACACTCCTGCAGGCGTCCCTATTAGCTTGGTAGATATTAGAGACCCTGACATAAAGCGCTTTCCAAAATACACACAGGCTCTTGATGCTGGCTTTGAAGCGATCTTAAATGCGGGTGATGCGATTTTTATTCCTGCGCTTTGGTGGCATGGGGTCGAGTCACTTGAGACATTGAATATTCTTGTGAACTACTGGTGGGGAGATAATCAAGAAAATAAATTCTCGCCTGGGGATAGTCTTCTTCATTGCATGATGAGTATTGCTAAACTCGACCCAGCAAAGCGTGAGTCATGGCGTCATATTTTTGATTATTATGTATTCAAAACTATGGATGAACCTTCTACTCATTTACCCAAGGATTTAGAGGATATCTTAACTAGCCTTTCTCCTGAACAACAGTCAGCTATTGGAGAATTCCTTGCTGAACAACTTAAGTAGTCTAAAAAACGCAGGTTAAATTTGCGGTGCTTTACAGTACCTATCTATAAATTGCTGATGTGAAGGCAGTTGATCCACTAGATTATTCACTGAATTTTTTATTGTCATTAGGAAACCCTTAAGCTCTTCATCTGTCATCATATTAACAATCGGGTGATAATTTTCTGGCAATAGCCCCTGACCTAACATCACCTGGGACCATGAATTTTCAGCAAATATGTCATTATTCTTCTGAAAAATTCTTCCAGATTTTTTAAATAATTCTATTCTATGTTTTAAAGTTTCAGGTATTTCCATCGTTTTACAATGGCGCCAAAATGGCGTGTCTTCTCTCTCAGTCACATGGTAGTGAAGCACAATAAAATCTCGCACAAAGAGGAACTCTTCCTTCATTTGGGCATTAAATTCATCAACATCTGCAGCATTTATTCCATCAATGGGAAACAGCTGTAACAGCCTAACAATACCACTCTGAATAAGATGAATACTGGTGGATTCCAGCGGCTCTAAAAATCCAGCAGCCAAACCTAAAGCCACACAATTTTTATTCCAATGCTGATGTCGCTGACCGGTTGTAAACTTGATAATTCTTGGCTTAGTTAAAACCTCGCCCTCAATATTATCCAGTAAAGTTTGAGTGGCCTGGTCATCACTAAGGTATTTACTACAAAATACCATGCCGTTACCCACGCGATGCTGTAAGGGTATTCGCCATTGCCAGCCAGCTTCTCTGGCGATTGATCGAGTATAGGGAATAGGCTCTTCAATTGATCGGGTTTGTACCGCTACCGCACTGTCACAGGGTAAAAACTCTGTCCAATCATCATACTCAGTTTTAAGCGTTTTATTGATAAGTAAACCAGTGAACCCACTACAGTCGACAAATAGATCGCCCTCAATAGCTTGACCGCTTTCGAGAATTACACGCTCTATACAACCTGTACCTGAATGGGTAATTACATCTGAAATCTTTCCTTCAATACGCTGACAACCATGTTGCTCGGCAATTTTACGCAGGTACTTGGCATACAAGCCAGCATCCATGTGAAACGCATAATTCATACCATTATTAGGTAATACCGCAAATTTGTTGTTTTTTGCAGCCTGTAGCTCGTTACAATAATCTCCAAACTCGCCGCTTATCCCCTGCTGCTTTCCTTTCAACCAGAAATGTTGAAACCCTGCCGCCCAGCAATCTTTTCCTGTAAAGCCAAAGGAATGAATATAGTTTTCATCAACATTTTTCCAATTCTCAAATGAGATGCCTAATTTAAAGGTACCCTGAACGGCAGCCATAAAGTCCCGCTCATCAATCTTTAATAACTTGTGTAAAGTCAGCATTGTGGGGATAGTAGCCTCACCTACACCTACAGTTCCAATAGCATCAGATTCGACTAATTTAACATTGATATTTTTACCAATGAGCTTGGAAATTGCCGCAGCAGCCATCCAGCCAGCGGTTCCGCCACCGACAATAACGACATTTTTAACTGGATTAGCTTGCATCAAAAAACCTCATCTATCTTTTTAACTTTTTTGAAAGCCGTTGCATTCTGTCTTCGGCGATCACTTTACTTAACTTTCCAAGTATACCTTTTGCATTATCTGGAATATGTTCAAAATTTTCATTGTCGGGTGAGAACACATAATGATCAAAAAGATTTTTCCAAATCTGACGTTGATCATCAGGTAAATCCCGCAAGCCAATAATGGCATGCTCAAGTGCATCTTGAGGCGAGCCCATAAATGTCGGTGAATTTCTCCACCAGTAATTTACCAAAATATTAAAATCCTCAAGCGCCTCAACATGATGCCACCACATACTAGGAATCATTAGGGCATCACCCGGCTCAAGCTCTACTACCAAAGCTGACTCAAGAGCCTTACGAAACTTTGGGAATTTATCAAAATCTGGATTTAAGAAATCAACCATACTTATTGATTGACCCGCTGGAGTAAAATCAACAGGTCCCACATAGAGGTTTTCTAATTCTTCCGGTGGAAAAAGAGTAAATCTCCTCTTCCCAGCTACACAGCAAGCGATGTTCGAAGCAAAATCATAATGTGCTGGAATACGACTTTTATTTCCCATCCAAATACTTACTAGTGGGTCATAGTCATCAAATACAATATCATTTTCAGCTCTGAATCCCGGAAGCCATTTATCAACCATCGATGAACCAACATATATCATCGGGGCATTATCGTCACCAACATGCTTAGTTAATACGGATGAAAGTTGATTTAACGATGAACCCAACACCTGAAAATTAAAATCACTACAATCATTATTATAAAAAACCCGTCCATTGATCTCCGGCTCACCAAAAAAAACCGTATACAATTCGTCGTTACCGAATTTTTTTAGATATTCAAGGGATTCAACGGGCGATTTCTTTGACGCTATGACTGATGGCCATGATTGAATCAAGTTTTTAATTAGAATAGGTGAATCTGAAGTGAAAACTTCCTTTGGAATATTATCAGGGCTACATTCTAAAATTTGCTGTAAATTACTTTTTGAAGCCATAAATCTCAAAATCTCATTTTAATATTGATTGAACCTATTTTGACTCTAATTTCTCAGCCCATTCTTTTTGTAATTTAGTATTTTTTCTTTCAATCAATCCAGTGACGCAAGAATAGGATGCAAGAGCCATATAAATTGGCTGTAGATACCCATTGGTGTTTAAGTCGGCTAATATGAAACCATCCAAATCATTTAACTTATCTTCATTAATCGTATAAAAACCAATCAATTTATTATTTGTATTATCCTTTAAAGGAATTTTTAACGTAAAGGGCTCGAGCAATTCATATTTAATCAATGCTTCAATAAAACCCTTATTATGCTCGTGACCATAGTGCAAAGCCTCTAGCTTTTTCATTACTCTAGTCATATATTCGGTAGGATTGCCGTCAGCATCAAAAACAGACTGCCCAGAGTCCTGCGATATTCTTGGACTGCTAGTTTCAATAGACACTATAGGTTTTTTATCACCCTCATCTGAGGCCTGAAAGCCTATGGAAAATGGCTGCCGCTGGATCATCATGGGAATATAACTAGCATTCCAGCCAGCATTATCTAAAAATAAATTCTCATTATTTTCAAAACCCAAAAGGGCTATAGGGATGAACTCACCCTCATTATTGCCTTTTGAGAAAAAAATAGGATAGTAAGCCTGTATATTTCTAAACTCAAGAGCATGGGTTTCAGCGTACTGAATATTGTCACCGTATGACTCTCCAGTTTCAGTACGTATTTTTAATTCTCTGTGTTTTGAAGGACTTAAAACTTCAAAATTGCTCATATTGACTCCAGCGTCCTAAAACGCAAATAGTTGACTCTAAATCTTATTATTAACAAACAATTACAGCTAGCAGTTTATTAAAACAGCCCTAGAAAGAGTACAAAAAAAAAGCCGCTAATTACAAGCGGCTTTTTTAACATCCTAAACTAGCAAACTAAAATTTAAAATGTGTAACGGAGACCAAGGTTATATCTTGGTCCGTTTTGTGAAACACCTAAGACCTGTAACTTCTCTCGACCATACCTTCTTAGGGTAGAGTCAGTTACATTAATACCATCAAGCATAATGGTTAGATTATCGTTGATCTCATAGGTTGCACTCAAATCAACCTGGCCGTAGGCCTGGGTATTTTGCGGGTTATTTGCGATAAAGTTACCTTTTGTATCATAGGCAGCACCCTCATCTTGACCATCACCACCATAGAAGTCATCTCGCCAGTTGTAGGCAATACGAGTACTGAATCCATCTTTATCATAGAAGGCAATTAAGTTTGCAGATTCACTTAAACCAACCAGTGCAAATTGTGGTTCTACACAAACTTTATCGGCACTTGAGCCCTCTTCGCAAGGCTTTGAAGTAATGATGTTATTGTAACCAACATTTGCCCAAGGCTTGGTATAGTTCGCAATAAAGCCGAAACCACTATCACCAAAGTTATGCTGCAGATTAAATTCCCAACCATAAACCATGGCTTCTTTTTCATTGATGGGGCGACTCACTTGAAACACAGCATTATCATTTAGTTCAGGATCAGATAACAGAGGAGCTTCTACTGAAATACCCGGCATAACCTTTGCAATACCAGCAGTATCATAGACTTCGAGTCCCGCTTGGTTTGCATTAATAACATATTCACTGGCGTCTCCCGTCGTAACATCAGGAACACCTCTAATTTCTTCGCCGTTTTCATCTATTCTCACAAAGACGTCCAACAACTGGCTTCCTATAGTTTCGTTTCCTATAAAATTCCTAACATCCTTCTTGAAATAACCCACAGAGAAATAATCTGTATCACCGTAATACCATTCTAAAGATAAATCTAAATTTCTTGATTCGATGGGTCTGAGGTTCGGGTTACCAGAACTAGCTGATAGGTTTCCATACTTGTATGACTGACCATTTACTGTGGTTCCACCCTTAATAAGATTATAACTCGGGCGAGTAATAGTCTTACTCATTGAAAAGCGTCCAACTAGGTCGTCAGAAATTTCAACATTGATATCTAAATTGGGCAAAAATATCCCATAGGCGCCTTCACTCACCTTTGGCTCTGGAAGGACAAGCTCACCCGTTTCCTTGTCTTCCACCAAAAACTCTTGCCTAACTGTAAACTCACTCCCACCTTCCCATGCTGTACCTATAGGGGTAGGGACATAGGCAGTTGAAAGAACATCCGTTTCTTCATAGCGCGAACCAATGCGTAGGTTAGTAGGCAAGCTGAAATCAAAATCAGTACTCATCTGGAAATAAGCGGATGTTGTGGTCTCAGCTGTTTCTTTTTCATTGGTGAAATTAGTTGATGCACAATAGAAATCTCTATTTGGCCCATCCAGGTCATCAGAACATGAACCACCTTTCCAGATGTCGAGTTCATTCACCGGGTATGTTCTTGCTAAATCTGAAAGTGTTTTGATATCAATGTGGAAGGCTTCTGACTGAAGGTACTCATAATCACTGCCAGATACAGCATCAAACGCACTCGAAAGGTCAACTCTGGTCAATGCATCGATATTAAGATCTCCAGGATCAGAGATACCACTCCAGGAGTTTCGTTGTACAACAGCGCTCTTAGTATTATTAGTCACTTCGGTTAACTCGACACCAAAATCAATGCTTGAGAAATCTGAAATATCAAAGGTGCCACCGAATCTTGTCTGTTCAATATCCATTCTGGATCGACCATTACTGATAACACTACCAGAGATAATCATGTCATTGGAGTAGATAGGACGATCAGTTTCATCACCCAGCTCATCAGCTGCAATACAACTTTCAGAATCCATACCTAATACAAGTATAGGAAGGTCTTCCGTAAAATAAGCCTTTGAAACACAACGGTTATAGCTAGAAATAGTTACTAGTGAGCCCGTACCATTGATATTATCTTGCGGACCTGATTTAGCGAGAGACTGGTGGTGATCTAACTCAAGCTGCAATCTATCGGTGGCAAACCATTCAAAATTAACGCCGAAAGAATTATTTTGGCTCCTTGATCCGGTAGCACCCTGACCAACAGGATAATCGTTGTTAGCTCTCTCTTCTCGATAAAGTATAGGCGAAGCATTTGGCGATGAATTATCCCAAACAGTATCCTGCCTGCTAGCCTCACGACCACTGAACCAAGCAGAAAGATCATTGAAATCACTGCCAAACTCGAGACCTGAATAGGTATAATCTATGGTTGTGGTTAAAGATTCAATAGGTCTGTACTGCAAAGTGAGCTGGCTATTTTTCCTATCTGCTTCGTAGGAAGTTACTCGATAAGTCAGATTTTGCGGTAACGAAGTTGTTGCTAACCCATTGGGCATTCCATTATCAACAAACCATTCAGACCAATCAGATTGCGACAACCGACCATGATGAATTTGCCCCGCTGCATGCCCATTAGCAGTGTCCATGGGAGCTGAATATAGAGGCCCATCAGCATCTGCTAGAAATGTTTTCCAGCCTGAGACACCTGCATTGCGATCAGCATTATTTCGCTTTTGATAGGACAGGCTAAGTGAAACACCTAAGGTATCATCCAAAAAAGTATCCGAGACAATGCCTGAAATTTCTGGACTAATCCCCTCTCGTTCAAAATCAAACACGTCCCAGACATCTGTAAGGTTCGGAGCAATCTCATCAGTTGCAATTATTGATGTGTCATACATGGCTTTTATGCCAAAAGAACGAACATAACCAGCTTCAAGGGGCTTAGTAGAGATGATATTGATAAGTGAACCAATGCCACCCGATGGGACCGAAGCGTCACCTGTTTTGTTAACAACAACAGCTGCTACGCCTTCAGAAGCGAGATCACCGAAATCAAAAGAACGACTATCACCAGAATGTGTTGGCATTTGGCGGCCATTCAAGGTCACCATATTGTATTCAGGGCCAAAACCACGAACGGTTACTTTGCTACCTTCACCTCTGGATCTATCAATCGATACACCAGTAATACGCTGAAGTGCTTCTGCAAGGTTAGTGTCTGGGAATTTACCCATGTCTTCAGCAGAAATTGCATCCGCGACACCTGCCGTATCACGTTTAATATCCATTGATTTCTTAAGACTGGCTCGAATACCACCCTCAACAATGACCTCTTCGATCTCAAGCTCTTGCGCCTGAGAAAAAGATGGCATCGTGGATCCAACCAATGCAACAGCAACACTGTTAGAAAGAACGTTCTTCTTGAATAACATTTTATGTACAACCCCCTAAAAAAATACTTTAAAACCGACGCTTAATATTCAAACGAACAAAGCAAGCCCAGCTCAATCCGATAAAATACATCTTCAGGGCTTTAAAGGCATTGTTTTTGAGACGAAATTCACATATATGCGATAACAGGGGCAGCTGAGCAAAAATATTGCCACAAGGTGCTATTTATTTGACTTTTTTGTTTAAAAACAAAACCCAAAAAATGTTTTGTAAATCTTTTTTTCTCGTCAAAAAAACACTCTTAATTAAGCGGGATTCGATTAAGGTAAAAAGCTAGCCTAATACCAGCTTGATGAAGCCGTTTTTTTGCAATGGGTTGGTTTTTCTCATGATACCAGCGCCCCAAAGGCATAATTTTTTGGTCTTCACCAACACCAAAATCATATATGTTTTCATTTAGAATTAACGACTCATTCGCCCAATCGGCAAAGGTTGAATGCTGCCACTTTAACCGCTGAGACTTCGATGGCTTTTCAAAGGTTTTCGCATATTCTTTGGCACTGAGCTTTGAATGGGTGAGCAAGCCATCCCAAACCCTATGAAGGTTATGTTTTCGTGGAGAATTATACCAATTAACCGCCACCCGATTACCGCCTGCATCGTCATATTTACCCACATGTAATGGCTGATGAACGTCACCCACAAAATGTACAAAAAACATCAACGCTTCGCGCCTTGCTTGCTTCGAATTATCTGGCTTTTGTAATTCTTGATAAAAGTAATCCAAAGCCCACAAAATATCCCCAACAGGGACTGGCCTGTGCTTATCAAAATTTTGATTAGGACCAGCGTTTATATAGTGCCAACGCTTAGAATGGGCCCATTTTGGATCTGATTTAATACTATCAGCCCATGAAGAAACCGATGCCAATGACTCTCCGTCAAGCAATAGGTTAACCTGCTTTCTTGCCGCCTCTGATAGATTATTTTCCGCAATAATCGCGACAACTTGATGCTCCTTTTCCCACCAAGCTAAAACGGGTGTGGCGTAAAAAAATATCACAAATAAAAAAATAACTGTTCGAATCATTTATGATTACCTAAGAACAATATGTATGGCTGAGTGTAATATAAAATAAATTTTCTATAAATTATTAAATCCTAAGCTATGGAGTCTATTGACAGAAACCCTAGGCATGGTAGTTTTAAACTGACAACAATGAACGTATAAGGCCATACGCTCTTTTAATTAATACATTAGCAGGCATCCAATGATTACAAACAAATATTATTTCCCCCTAACTCTTATACTGTTTTTATTGTTTGGTTGTAGTGATGAGCCTTTAGAGTATGAGATAGCACCCACCCCTAATATCGTAACCAACGAACAATACACCTGGGATCTAACCGACCTATACCCTGACCTCAGCGCCTGGCAAGTCGCTAAAGAAAAAGCCGCTCAGCAAATAAAAGATCTAAGCAAGTTACAGGGCGCCCTTGGCAACAGTTCGGCAACACTTTTATCTGCCTCCGATCAAATATCAGCCGTCTACAAAGACGTTGTGCGCATCTATGTGCATGCCAACCTGAATGCTGATGTTGATACTCGTATCGCTGAAAACCAAGAGCGTAGTCAATTAGCACGCAATCTTTTTAGCGATCTCAGTGCAGCTATTAGTTGGTATAACCCAGAACTATTAGCGTTAGGCGAAAAGAAAATTGCCCAATTTCTTGCTCAAGAGCCGGCATTGGCCAAACATGGTTTTGGTATAAATGATGCACTGCGTCGCGCACCTCATACGCTTGTTAGTGAGATTGAGACCCTATTGGCGAAAACAAGCAAACTAACCAGCGGCGCTAATTCTATTTACTCGGTTTTCGCTAACGCTAATATGCCCTGGCCAACGGTGACTTTGTCTAATGGTAAAGAGATAAGACTAAGTCAGGCTGGCTATTCTGCTGGTAGGCAGGCAACATCAAGAGAAGACCGAAAAATGGTTTTTGATACTTTCTGGTCAGTATGGCAGGACTACGAAGCCACTCTGGGCGCGATCATGAATTCGCAAATCCAAGGGTTAGCCTTTAAAACTGATGCTCGAAACTATAAAAGCTCTCTCGGGCGAGCGCTGTTTGATGACAATATGCCGCCTGAGGTCTACGAGACTCTTGTTGAAGAGGTGAATCAATCACTACCCACTCTCCACCGGTATTTTAAATTGCGCAAACGCATGCTCGGCATAAAAGATGAGATGCGTTACTACGATATATACCCGCCTTTGGTTAACCTCAACAAACAATTTAGCATTGAAGATTCTATTGAGGTTACAAGACGTGCATTGAAACCTTTGGGTGCAGAGTATATGGCAGCTTATGATCTTGGCGTTAAAAATCGCTGGATGCATGTTTACCCATCAGAAGGCAAGCGATCGGGTGCCTATATGTCAGGCGGTGCCTATGATGTTCACCCTTATGTGTTGCTTAATCATAATGACGATTTTGAAAGCGCTTCAACTTTTGCCCATGAATATGGCCATGCCGTTCATTCAGTTTTAGCCAATGCACAGCAGCCATGGGAGACTGCTGGCTACTCAACCTTTATCGCTGAAACGGCGTCTATTATGAATGAGATGCTGCTTCAGGATATGGTGATAGACGAGGCTAAAACTGATAATGAAAAGCTATTTTATTTGGGTATTGGCCTTGAAGCATTACGCGGTACTTTTTACCGACAAACCATGTTTGCAGAATTCGAACTAAAAATTAATCAGGAAGTAGAATCTGGCAATGTTCTCACTGGCTCTAAGCTGAGCTCAATGTATTTGGAGTTACTAAAACGCTATCATGGCCATGATCAGGGCGTAATGACCATCGATGATTTATACAGCATAGAATGGGCCTATATTCCGCATTTTTATTATGATTTTTATGTTTTCCAATATGCCACATCGATTGCCGCTGCCAGTGGCCTAGCCAAGAAAATCAGCACCGGGAATCAACAATCTCAGCAAGACTTTATTACATTACTAAAGGCGGGTGGTTCTGATTACCCCTATGAGTTAATGAAGAATGCTGGCATTGATATGGCAACTCCAGCGCCCTATCGAGCACTGGTGGAACGCATGAATAAGATTATGGACGAAATGGAAACCATTCTAGATCGCAGCTAACCAGCACAATAAGTCGACGCAAAAAAAGGGGCTAAAATAGCCCCCTGTATAGTTCAACATAAACTAGTTTTTAGAGTAATAGATATTTCTGATATCAAGGCCCTTATTGTCTGCTGAAAAACTACTCCACAGATATAAAATGCCAGTGACATCGGTTAGGTCGGCACCCTTATCGATTTTTGCTAGTGGTAGTTTATAGCTAACCCAATCTTCGGTTAGCTGGCTATCCGCTTGTGGGCCAAATGACTGAAAATTATTAACCTGTGTGCCCGCTAAAAAGATACCGGTTTGAAAACCAATATTAAAAGCCAATGAAGCATCGCCGCGTATATCAAAATTCAAATAACCTGATGCGAAATTAGATAGATTTTCACCATGATCGCCCTGCAGTTCTAGGCCACCACCCCACCAGTTGCCTATGCGGGTAGTCACCTCAATAATACTGTCATCAGTCATCTGAATATTCATAGTACCTTCCCAAGGGTTAAGTTTTATCTCATTACTTGGGTAGGTCATATCGTTTTCAGTTGAGGGGATCATGGCAGGATTAACCACAACATAGGTCTCTGCCTCAACGGGCTTGCCTGCCACAGCATTAGGGTTAACCGTAGTAAGCTTGCGAATGCCCATTTGGCTCTTGAAGGGTGGCAACAACACATCTTGCATTAACGCCGCTCGATCTCCCTGATAACTCTTTGTTAAGGGCTTACCACCGCGCGTTAATCCCTCAAAGGCCTTCTGATCCACTAAATCCCACAGGGCATATTTAATCGTGTTATCCAAGGCGACTAATCCAAAATGATTTTCCGAACCGTTGACATCGTGGGGGTCTTTCCACTGCTCATCAAAGGCCTCAAAGTAGAACACCGACATACCTGCCGACTTTTCCCAGTCGCGCATATGTTTATAGAATATTGCCTGCTTGAGCTCATCAGCGGCTTTAGAACCAGTGGCGCCATAGGCAGTGGCTGCAATCGATGACCAGCCTGTTTCTCCAATATGAATGGGTTTTTCAATCCCCAAACTTGCCAAATAATCCGCTACACCCTGATACTGAGAAATAGCGTACTGTTTAGCGCGCAACATAGCAGCTTCAATCATTTGCTGTTCTGAAAGCTGCTCTTCGTGCTTTAACACCCCCCAAAAATCTGAATTGTAGTGGGAGTCATGAAATGGATAGGTATGCACCGAAAGGAAATCAACAGCATTAATTAATTTCACTAGGTCATCTGTATGGTAGCCCTTGTCGCCCCCACCCCAGGATTCGAAATTATCAGAACTGGTAACCCATAGGTCAGCGGGCAAGTCCCCTGCCTGCTTTAGATCCTGCAAATAATTCACCCAGCGAAGAATAGTTTTAGGATAGACAAAGTATTTTACCGCCCATTGCACCATGGCCTCATTGCCCACGGCAATAACCTTAACAATATCTGGGTATTGATTGGCTAATTCCGCTGCTTTGTTTATTTCCGTGCGATTATTCTCTTCACTTTCTTGATGATGGTCAGGCTCAAGATCTGTCCAAGCATTTTTACAGTCGATCCATGCACCGAGCATCACATACATTTCAAAGCTTGGATCTGCCTGTTTTAACTCACTAATGGCTTGAAGCATACGTTCCGCTTGAGGAAATTGCGAAGCATTATAGGTGCGAAGCACTCTCACCCCCATGGCATACAGAATTTGCATATCTTCTTTGAGGTCTGCAACTGTTGGCCCCTGCTCACGGGTTTTTTCGCGATAGCCACCATAGGAGATTGCCGGATAATTTGGATTACCCAGAATCTCAGCGGCTGAAGGGCTAGTAGACTGATTAGATTGCAAGGCATTGTCACAACCAGAAACCACTAAAACCATAAGCGAAATAAGAATAGAGGCAGAAAATATTTTCACTAGTAGAAACCTTATACTGTTATTGATTAATTGGGTCGTAATTATATTACTCATTGGCTAATTTTGACTAGCAACAATAAGCCTTGTTTTGTATGACACCCAGAAATAGAATACGACCCACTTTAAAATTCAAGAGTTTTCTTCACATGTCCCCCGCTAACGTCAAATTGCATCAGATTGATAATAAATTTCAACTTAAAGTAAATGGCCAGCCTTTTTATATCAATGGTGCTGGTGTTGATTTTGGCAGCATTAAAAGCCTCGCCGACTTTGGCGGCAATGCATTTCGTACCTGGCGAGTCAATAATGGTGAGAAAACTGGTCGGGAAATTCTAGATGAGGCTCATCAATATGGGCTTATGGTGTGTATGGGACTTGAGGTCGAACGTGAGCGTCATGGTTTTGATTACGATGACGAGGTCGCAGTTGCCAAGCAACTGGCCGAAATCAAGCAAGATATTCTCGATCTAAAGGATCATCCTGCACTCTTAATGTGGGGCATTGGCAATGAGCTTAATCTTCGCCATAAAAACCCAAAAGTGTGGGATGCGGTGAATGATCTTTCCAAAATGATTCATAAAATAGACCCTAACCACCCTACCACTACCATGCTTGCCGGCGCTGAACCCGATGAAATTAAATTAGTTGCGGCGCGCTGTCCCGATCTGGATCTGCTGTCTTTTCAGATTTATGGCGAAATAAATAAGCTACCGAGCTTTTTACAAAAAAGTAACTATTCGGGCGCTTATATGATTACCGAATGGGGTGCCACTGGCCATTGGGAATGTACCCAAACTGATTGGGAGCGACCGATTGAATCCAATAGCACCGAGAAGGCCGCTGACTATCATTCGCGCTTTTCAAATGTTATTGCCGCAGATAAAACTCAGTGCATTGGCTCCTTTGTTTTTCTGTGGGGACAAAAGCAAGAGCGAACTCCCACCTGGTATGGCTTATTTTTGGAAAATAATAACAGTACCGAGGCAGCTCAAGTCATGCAGTATCTTTGGACGGGACAATGGGCCACTCATAGAATTCCACAGATAGGTAAGCTTAGGGTAAATAACATGCTTGCTGAGGAAAACGTTCACTTGCAAGCTCAACAAACCTACAGCGCAACCATCGATATAAAAAGCACAGATAAAAACCTCAGCTATCGATGGGAAATTATGGAAGAAGTTGACCGTAATATGGAAAGTGATGGTGGCGATTTTGAGCCTACGCCAGCGATTGTATGGCAGCAATCCGAATCATCTAGCCTGAAACAGGTAACATTTGTAGCGCCTGACAAAGGCGAATATCGTCTATTTGTTTATATAGATGACTTGCATGGTGGGACGGCTACCGCAAATATGCCTATTTTAGTCGAATCGGCAGGGACTCCCTCTAAAGCCTAACCTATACTCATTTGGTATAGGTCTATATGATGGTAGACTCAATAAAAAACTAGTTAAACCCTGTTGTAACTGGCGGTTTAATCGCTTTATTACAACTGTAGCGAGTGAAAATCACTTATAACTAATAATAACTTTAGAAGAACTGGACTATGTCTCAAGATAATTCGTTGCAATCCTCAAATAGTAATTTGGTCCCCTTTAGTCAAAAAGTCGCCTTTGGTATTGGTATGTTAGCCAATCAGATGTTCCCTGCAGCACTGGGTATCTTTATGGTCATTCTGGTTCAGGGCTTGGGTATGAGTCCGGTTCTATGGGCACTAATTTTCTTTATCCCTAAATTGATTGATGCGGTAACCGACCCGTTAATGGGTTATATCTCCGATCATACTAATTCGCGCTGGGGCAAACGCCGACCCTATGTGTTTGTCGGCGCCATTATCTCTGGACTGTCATTTATGATGATGTGGCAGCTGTATGCCACTAATACCGAGATGTATAACTTCTACTATTTTCTCTTTTGGGCCTGTGTATTCTGGATTGGCATGACTATTTTTGGGGTTCCCTACGTAGCCATGGGCTATGAGATGAGCTCCGACTTCCATGAGCGCACACGCATTATGGCAGTCGCCCAATGGATTGGTCAGTGGGCTTGGGTGATTGCACCCTGGTTCTGGATTATTCTGTATGACCCTGACTGGTATGCATCAGCTACTGAAGGCGCTAGAACCCTTTCACTATGGGTTGGCGGTGGCTGTATGATAATGGCATTAGTACCCGCTATTTTTTGTACCCATACAACGCCTGCCTCAGCTAAGCAATATGAAGATGATGGCAAATCATTAAAAGAAACCATGCATGACTTTTGGCGCGGCATCGTTGTTACTTTGCGCAATAAGCCTTTCCAAAAAATCTGTATCGCCACCTTCTTTATCTTCAATGCTTTCCAAGTAGTGGCTGCATTCTCTTGGTTTATTGTTGTGTACTACATGAATGAAGGCGACCCAGCGGCTGCCGGTGTATGGCCAACATTATTTGGTTCTATTGGTGCATTATTCACCACCTTTATGGTGATACCGATCGTCAATTACATGGCGCAAAAATATGGTAAAAAGGCCACCTTCCTTTACTCACAGGCTATATCTTTGGTGGGTTATGTCCTTTTTTGGTGGGGATTCTCTCCAGAAAACCCATGGATGATGTTTATTCCGTTACCGCTATTTGCGTTTGGTATTGGCGGCCTCTTTACCATCATGATGTCAATGACGGCTGATGTCTGTGACTTAGACGAACTAGAGACCAATCAGCGAAGAGAAGGCACCTTTGGCGCTATCTACTGGTGGATGGTTAAGTTTGGTGGTGCCTTTGCCGGTGCTGCGAGTGGCTTGATTTTAAGCGTAATCGGCTTTGATCAGTCGGTGGCATTACAGAGTGATGAAACACTCACCCTACTTCGACTGAGCTATATTATTATTCCTTGTACTGGAACTTTGATCGCGATTTTTGCCATGCGTAACTATGATTTAGATGAAGAGCGCTCTCAAGAAATTCGCACTCAGCTAGAAGCTCGTTAATGTCGAGTTAATTATCTACAGAAACAAAAAAGCCGTCTTAATAGACGGCTTTTTTGTTTGTTCTATAAGCTATGGATTATTCTAATCCTGGCTCCAATGCAACCTTGATTGAGACCACTTCGCCAGTCTTATCAAAGATTGACAGTGAAGTCTCAGCATCAATAGCATCACCCGCAATGGCTTTTTCACTGCCATCAGCATAGCTCACCACAATAGAGGTCTGCTTAGCTAAACTATAAACCACTGGAACCTGACAGTAGGTAAAGCCAAGCTGTCCAGCTGCAAGCGCAACGCTTTGCTGTTCACCGGAAATATCAAAGTAGCTGAGATTAGCAGATGAAGATAGGAACTCTGACTTTCTAAGAATAAAGGGTCTAAAGCAGATAGTACCCTGAGAAACCGAAACACCCAGTTCCATAAGACGTGTAATCACTTCTTCTTTCACCTGACCTGTCATGCCCGGCTGTTTAGCGCCGGCAAAACCTGGTGTATGTGAATATGGATCCGTAGGGAAGGCACCATAATTTTCTGGTGTTTTATTAAAGCCAATACCCGCACGAATATCGAAGTAACAGTCTGCTAACTTTCCTACCACAACCGGATCAGAATCCTGCTCAAGTGCTTTACGGAAGTTTTCTAGCGCGGCTAGCAATAACTTAGACACCATATGCCAGTAAATTGAACCCAACCCTTCATAGGCATACATACCGCCTGAACGGCCTGTAAACTGACGATGGTTGAAGACAGATTCAAATATTTCTTCAATTAACGGCTGCTCTTTTTGCACTAATGCGTCATAACCATTTGACTTAAGGGTCTCGAGCACAGCCTTAGCACTATCAACATTATTAAAAGCGCCATTAAAGTGGTATCCACCCTGCGAATCTTTTTCTACTAATGATGTATTGCCAGAAGACACTAATGTTTGCAGTAATTCTGAACGCTTAAGTTGGTCTGCAGGAATAATGTTCTTATCCACATAGCGCGTAAGCTCACGATCTGGATATAACAGATAAGAGTGCTGACGGGCAGTATATACAGCTGATTGTCTCAGAGATGTTAGCACCTCAAGAGCCTGCTCAGGGTTTAAATAGCCCGAACTCAATACCGCAACTTGACCCTCTAGCATCTCATACAAATAGTTGACTTCGACAGAGTCGTCTTTGGCAGTCATTAGATTGTAGGCATGATAAAGACCGTCTTCACGACGGTTAGCCTCAATTGTATGATCAATATACTCAAGTGATAGATTTAGGAATGCAATCAGGTCTGCCGTTTTAAGCATAACGCGATTACCACTAAAATCATTAGCATAGACATCGCCTCTAAACTGACTACCGGCTTCACCTAGTGCATCAACGACAAGCTTTCTATCAGCATCGTTAATTTTTCCTGCCAATAGTTGCTTGTTATCTTCGAAAGTACTGTTAATTGATCTTAGTAGCGCTTCAATTTCTTCTGAAATAGCCACTTCTTCAAGTTCAGTATTAGCAAATAAATCGAGAAGATACTGCTGATAACGACGGGTGTAATACAGTGTTACCATCGATACGCCGTAGCCAACCAATGCATTATTCGCGTCATTCCATTCCGGACGCTGGGTATTCATCCAGATTCCGCCTTCAGGAATAAAGTTTGATAACTTAGATAGCATGGTCGCAAGTAGCTTTTCAGTCAGATTTACATAGTAAACTGAGCCGTTTTTGTCCCATATAAGACGACCATCAGCACCTACCTGTGATACGCGCTGTTCGATAAGCTCATCAGCTGCTTCATCAAAATCAATCGTATTATGCGGATCATCCAAAAGATCCTGATAAGGTTTGATTTTGTAAGGCACATTGGCATAACAAAATAGATCACGGGTCAGGAAATCGCGAAGCGTGCCTGGGTGGTGATCATTTGAAAATTCTAAGAATTTAAGCAAATAGATAATTTGGTGATCGCCCCAATAACCGATATTTGCCCAAGGATCATGCGGATCTGGCTTTTCCCAATCAATACCTGCTTTGGTAATTCGATAAGGGTTGTAGCCATCGGCGGTAGAAGCATTAACAAACTTACAAATCATACTTTCAATGTAGTTTGGAATAGAGAAACTCAGCGCTTCCCAGTTCTGGAAAATATCTCGCCAGTTGCCTTCAAAGTTAAGCAGCTGTGAACCATCATCTTGCTTCACTTTAATATTAAACTTATTCCAGGGTCGCGAAGGATCACCATGACGACGACTAAAGCTTAATGGAAGGTATTCAAAACAAATGCGCTGAACGCCAGCATCATTTTGTTTTGCAGCAGCCTTAATAAGATCGCTGTAGTGGAAGCTATCCTCTAAGCCATCAAAAAAGCTTTGGAAGTTACTGTATACATCGCGATTAAAGCCTTTAACAAACTCAATAAAGTCAGCTTTAGGAACCGAGTAGTTATCAACAAAAAGTCCACCACGCATAACATTAAACAAGACATTGGCAAAATGATGATTAGCACTCAATTCATCTTCAGTGACCTGTAAGCCATCGGAAATACCCACAATACGCGCCAGATTTTCTGAACCTAAGGCAATATCGTCTTCAATCTCTTGTTTGATATTTTGATTGGAATGTAAGTCTGCAATTAAATCTTTAACTTTTGCAGGGCCTTGATTGATTTCAGCTACGATACTCCAGCTAGATTCTGCAGATGCCGCCAGCTCAATAGTATCGCTGACAAAATAAGCACCGCGACGGCCTCTCACATCGAGCTCTTGCTCGATAGATTCACCATGACGGAAGTCGTCTAGCTGTAATGATGAAACCAGTTTTTTCGAATTAGGTAAGCCAACAGACCATACAGTGGTAGTTGATAGCGCTTCACTGGGTTCAGCACGATCCACCAGAATAGAACTCATACTATAAAGGCCAAGACCAGAATCTGCCTCAAGCTCATTCTTTTTATAGGCATCGACCAAACAGCTTAGAGAACCCTGAACATCGGGTTCAACACCGTAGGGAATCAAATTCTCGATACCGTCAACAATCTCGACCTGAGCAGGTGCATCAGCGTTGTTAACTAAAGTAGATGTCTTAACAAAACCAAACTTATCAGAGGTGCGCCATGCATAACGGAAGGTCAGTGAAAGATCATGGTTAACTTCTTCAAAAACTAACTTGTCACCAAAAACGTTTTTGTAGAGATTGCGCGTGATGTTATAGATACCATTATATTGCTCAGAGAATGGTTCCCATAATGAGGTTTTATCACCTCGGGTTGCTAAAGCAACGGTTCTGCTACCGGTATAGGGTGAACCATCACTAATTTTGTCATCAGTGTAATAAGGAAAGAGTGCACTTTCAGAATTGACTCGACCTGCTGTAAGGCCACCTCGAGTAGAGATAAACATCCAGTGGTCTGAATCACTGACCACACTAATGAAGAAATCCTTCATCTGGTTGTAATTTTCAATCTTATAGAAGGTTTCACCCTCTAGATTAACGTACTCGCCTTTAACTTCAACATTACCCATTTGTCGAAGTTGCTCACCTACATGAATGCGCTTCTGAGTCATTTGTAACCTAACCATTATCTTATTAAAAAGTATTGGATTCCCTCTTAAGGGGTCCTCTCTAGCAAATCCGTTTGTCTCATTATTACTTTTAACTGCTTATCTGCAGCTGAGGTTAATCTTAAAAGTCGGCTATTCTAAGGGCACTGTTCGATTTTCGCTAGTTTATCGGTCGATAAAATCGCCTCTTTTATCGAAAATTCACTAAATCTGGCTTTTTAGCCACAAAAAATTGGGTATTATCACAATATCAAAACAGTTTTAAGCATATACAAGGTTGTAACTTTTAGGGGAGTCCAGTAGGATTCGCGCAACGTTACAACAGGTCATTAGCGCCCAAATTAGCCACCCTGTTTTAATGCTCTTACAGGTAAATCACGCATAAACAAAAGGTAGAATTCGTCGATGTCTAAACGAGAAGGAAAAATTTTATCCCTAACAGGTACAGATATTTCTCAGCTAAACCAAGTACAGTTGCAGGACCACTTTAAAAAGTGCCTGGATTCTGGCATTCATGGTATTGGGTTTAGTGCCTTTAGAGAGGGCCAAGAGCCCGGTGATCAGTTAGACATTGAGCAAATTCAAGAACGCATGGCAATACTTAAACCCCATACTGGCTGGGTGCGTTCATTCTCCTGCTGTTTAGGCAATGAGCTTATTCCTATGGTTGCAAAACAAAATGGGCTGAAAACCCTCGTTGGTGCATGGCTCGGCGATAACCTTGAAAAAAATGAACTTGAGATTGAAGGACTTATTAATTTAGCCAAAAAGGGTTACGTTGATGTCTGCGCAGTAGGCAATGAAGTTCTCTATCGCGACGATCTATCCGAAGAGCAGTTACTTGAATATATTGCCAGAGTGAAGGAAGCGGTTCCCAATTTGCCAGTAGGCTATGTTGATGCCTACTATGAGTTTGAAGATCGTCCAGCAGTGACTGCAATCTGTGATGTTATTCTTGCCAATTGCTACCCATTCTGGGAAGGCTGTCCTATTGAATATTCCTTGCTGTATATGAAAGACATGTACAATAGAACCATAAAGGCTGCCGGCGGTAAAAAAGTAATTATTACTGAAACAGGCTGGCCCAACCGCGGGCAAAGTTTCCATGGTGCAGTGCCTTCAGAAGAAAATGCCATTCGCTACTTCTTAAACAGTCAGCAATGGTGTGAATCAGAAGATATTGAAATGTTCTATTTTTCATCCTTTGATGAATCATGGAAAATTGGTGCCGAGGGTGATGTTGGTGCCTACTGGGGTTTGTGGGATAAAGACGAAAAATTAAAATACTCAAAATAAAATAAAATAAATAGTATGAATAATAATACCTTACCTTTTGCAAAGGCTATTTGCTATTCGGGTTATCGCGATGGACAGAGTCCAGATGGCGGTGAATTTCCTTCCTATCAGCAGGTTAAACAAGATCTACTGATTCTAAAAGATGAGTGGAAGTCACTGCGACTTTATGGAAGCGATCAACATTCTGTGACTATTTTAGAAGTCATTGAAAAAGAATGCCTACCCTTTGATGTTATGCTGGGCGCCTACATCACGGCCGAAGTCAGCAATGATCATTGCCCCTGGGGAGGTCATTATTCTGACGAAGAATTAGCCACTAACAAACAGCATAATCATCAGCAAATCGAGCGACTTATTCAACTGGCTAACCAGTATCCTCAAATTATTAGCTCAATTTCTATTGGCAATGAAGCTGCTGTCAGTTGGACTGATCATTTAGTGCCCACAGAAAGTCTTGTTGAATACGCCAAGCAAGCTAAGTCACAGGTAACACAACCGGTTACGTTTTGTGAAAACTATGTGCCCTGGCTCGAACACCTAGGCCCTCTTGCAGAACAATTGGATGTTATATCAATCCACACCTACCCTGTCTGGGAATTTAAAAGTATTGATGAAGGCCTTGCCTATACCATTGCCAACTACGAAGCGGTTAAAAGTGCCTACCCCGATAAACAGATTATTATTACTGAAGCCGGCTGGGCTACCAACTCTAATGGCCGTGGCATTGAAAGCCATAATGTTAATGAAGAATTTCAGCATCAGTATTTTCATCAACTCATGGACTGGGCTGAGCAGCAACAGGTATTAGTCTATTTCTTTGAGGCCTTCGATGAAAACTGGAAAGGTTCAAGTGATCCCCTTGAGCCAGAGAAACATTGGGGCATATACAAAGCCGATAGATCTCCTAAGCTGGTGATGCAAAGCTAAAGAACTCCGCGCACCTCAGTTAACACTCTAAATCGAATTCAAGTTTGGATGGCTTCGCCTGCACAATCCGATTTCAACTATAATTTTTATCCAAAATTTTTCGTTAAAAGCAGACTAAACTTAAATTAAAGGCTAATAAAAAAGGACTTTTATAGGCATGGATGCTTTCAACAACCTTATATGAATCCCTTTTTTTCATACCGTCGTAACGAAATTAAGTCAGTTGCTTTTTATCAGGCATCTAGGCAAAAAAAATATCACAATAATTAAAGGGTTTGAGGGTACTACTATGAATAGACATTTTTATATTAGTAACGATTTAAATGATTTAGAACAGATTGAATTAGAGTTAGAGCAAGAAGGCATTTCCGCGGCACATTCGCATGTATTAAGCCTTGATGATGCGGAGGTTGCCGCGCATCCCAGTCTTAACCAAGTCGAAGCTGTTTTGCGGACCGATGTGGTTCACAGTACCAAAGTAGGTGCGGTAGTCGGAGTTATTGCTGCAACCTTAATGATCTATGTTGTCTCGTTAATGGGTTGGGCAGAGAAGGCTACTTGGGTACCATTTGTCTTTCTAGCCATTGCCATGTTGGGCTTTTTTACCTGGGAGTTTGGTTTTATTGGCATTCAGCGAAAAAATAATCGATTTGCGCGCTTTGAAAAAGCACTTAAACGAGGAAAACATATTTTCTTTGTCGATATAGAATCAGAGAACGAAAGCATATTATCAAAAATACTCAAAAAACATCCCAAGCTAAAACGCGCTGGTGACGGCCCTTCAGTCCCCCAGTGGTTCGTTAGCTTACAGGAGAGATTTGGTGTTTTTAATAGGTCTTTTTAATAGCTCTATTGAATAGCTCTATTAAATAAACTCAAGAATAGAAAACGCCAAAGAATAGAGAGTCTATCCTTTGGCGTTTTTTATTAAATATCTAACTATTCTACTTTGCTATACCACGATCCCAATCAATTCTATTCTTGGGCTTAATAAACACCAAGTGGGCATTACCCAACACCCGCTCCAAAAATCCCGCCTCGCAATAACAAAGATAAAAATCCCACATAGCAATAAACTGCTGAGAGTATCCTAACGTCTTAATCGGCTCGATATTATCAAAAAAACGCTGACGCCAATCGCGCAGCGTAGTCGCATAGTGCGGACCAATATCTTCCAACTGAAACAGTCGCATATCTGTTGACGACTTAACTGAACTGGTAATTGCACTAACGGATGGAATAAATCCCCCAGGAAAGATAAATCGCTGAATAAAATCTACAGACTTAATCGCTTGATCATAATATTGATCAGCAATCGTAATCGATTGAATTAGCATAATCCCTTCCGGCTTGAGAAGAGAGCTACATTTAGCAAAGTAAGTATCAAGATACTGATGTCCCACGGCTTCAATCATTTCAATGGAAACCAACTTGTCATAGGTGCCCTGCAGGTCTCGGTAATCTTCCATCAAAAGAGTAATTTTATCTTCTAAACCGGCTTCAATAATGCGCCGCTGTGCCCAATCATGCTGTTGTTGAGAAATAGTCGTAGTGGTGACCTTACAACCATAATTTTGCGCGGCATAGAGCGCAAAACCACCCCAACCGGTGCCAATTTCAATCACATGATCGGATTCATTGAGCTGTAATTTGTCACAGATACGCTGTAATTTAGCCAGAGATGCCTGCTCTAAACTGGTTTTCTCATCGGGATAATAGGCGCAGGAATACATCATGGTAGGGTCGAGGAAAAGCTCGAACATCTCATTGCCTAAATCATAATGCGCCTCAATATTGCGGCGACTACCCGCCTGACTATTGCGATTTAACCAATGGGCAATGCGCAGAAAAGCATTTTTGAACAGCGAAAGATTAGCTTCCATCTGATCAAGAATATGCCGATTTCCAATCATAATGCGTATTAAATCTGTTAAATTGCTGCAGCTCCAATAGCCCTGCATATAGGCCTCACCGGCAGCCACAGTGCCACCAAAAGCAATATCCGAGTAAAACCTTTGATCGGTTACATTAAGGGTAACAGTCAACGGGTTAGCCTCATCAGGACAACCAAAGCTATGGCTTCCGTTAGAATCAATCAGTTGAATCTCACCTACTTCTAATTTTTCAAGTTTTGCGATCAACAGGCTTCGGCACCAACGATCAATTGAGCGGGTTGAAGCATTTGGAACCTGTGCAGACATATTTTTACTCACTTTTGTCATCCAAATTTTTATTATTCTCATGGGCGTGTCCAATAAATGGAACGCCTTTCATCCATATTTTTAGCGCTTGCCAGTAAATCCCTGCGGTGACCTTCACCGACATTAAGGGTATCTTAATTAACTGCACAGCTAAAGTTTTACCATTGATCGGTTGAGCCTTTAAACTCAGGGCCACATCAAAGACTTTAGTGCCCTGCCGATGATTTTCCATTTTCACTATACAGCCCTCATCAGGCGGTGAAAATTCAAACTTATATTCCATATCCAATGGCATAAAAGGCGACACAGTAAACGCTTTTGACGTCTTATAATATAGGTGATTTTGCTTATCCGAGTCAGACAGTGTTTTTTCATTATCCGCTAGCACATAACAGTACATCTCACCCCAAGGCGTATTGGTTACCTCGGCTACAATCGCTTCAATCGTTTGCCCATCGGGCTGATAGCAATAATAAAAACTTACCGGATTAGATTTATAAAAGAAATAACGAAGATTGGTTAACAGCCTAATAGGACCCTCAGGTCTTTTTCCGGTACGCTCACAAACCAAGTCTCTAACCGATTCAGCTAAGGCTTGGGATTTATTGCCTAGGTGATCCTCACGTTTAAACCAAGCAAAATTTGCCTTGCCAGTAGACCACAGCCAAAATTGATTAAATACCGTCTCTAGTTCATCCAAATCTAGATAGAGCATAAATACTTTGTAGGAAAATTGATTAACAGCCGGCAAGTGCCTACAGTGACCTAGATCTCCACTGTAAAGCCGGCTTTTCATCAGAGGTCTCGCTTAAATTTTTCAATGGCATTCAATGCGCTGACTACGCCGTCCTCATGAAAGCCATAACGCCAATAGGCGCCACAAAAATACAGCCTATCGGTATTTATTTCGGACTGTCTTGCCTGAGCCGCCACTGATTCTTGAGTGTAAATAGGATGATGATACTGCAGGCGCTTTAAGACCTTGGTTTGATCAATCGCATTAGCATTATTCAGGGTGACACAGAAGGTTTGCTCCGAGTCTAAGCCCTGCAAAATATTCATATTATAGGTGACCGGCACCTGCCCTTGGTCGTTCTCTAATAAATGATAATTCCATGCCGCCCATGCGGTTTTTCTTTTCGGCAAAATAGAGGCATCGGTATGCAGTAGCACTTCATTTTCTTGATATTTAATCGCCCCTAACACCTGCTGTTCCGAAGCTGTGGGCTGCTCTAGAAGACGTAAGGCCTGATCGCTGTGACAGGCAAAAAATACCGCATCATAGCTTTCTTCACCCTGGGCACTGGTCACAATCACTGCCTCTTTTTCACGCTTGACCCCGGTAACTGGTGCAGAGAGTCTAATTTTGTCTTTAAAAGAGGCTGTTAGCGCAGTGACATAGGTCTTTGAGCCGCCCTTGATAACATACCAGTCAGGGCGGTTAGTGACGCTCAGTAACCCATGATTATGGAAAAATTGAATCAGGTAACGCGCTGGGAATTGGTACATCAGATTTAGATCTGCAGACCAAACCGCGGCGGCCATGGGGACTAAATAATAATCAATAAATGTTTGACTGAATTTTTCTCGTTTTAAATATTCACCCAGACTAATATCATCAGATTCGTCTTCAAGAAGATCAGTTGCCTGACGGTTGAACCTTAGAATATCCAAGATCATACGCCAAAATGAAGGGCGGAAAATATTGCGTCGCTGGGCAAATAAGCTATTGATGGTTGAGCCCATATATTCAAGGCCAGTCTTTTCACACTTGACCCCAAAACTCATTGCCGATAGCTGCTCTTTAACGCTCAGCTCTTTTAAAAGACCGGTAAAGTTTGGGTAGGTTTTATAATTAAAAACAATAAACCCAGTGTCTACTGAGTATGACTTACCTTCTAGCTCAATATTATGGGTGTGAGTATGGCCACCCAGATAATCGTTGGCTTCAAAAACAGTAATATCATGATCTTTATTCAAATGGTAAGCGGCAACATTACCTGATATACCTGTTCCAATAATGGCTATTTTCATGCTGTTTCTTATTGTTAGTGACTCAAGGGTAGCTTGTGAGATGCAAGCTCCAGTTGATTGATATCATATCCTATAGAAGCCACGAATTGGGTTAATTTAGAGAGCATTTCTTCAGTAATTTCAGGGTTTCTGGCCATTATCCACACATAATCTCGTTTATTTCGGCCAATCACCGTATATTGATATTTACTATCAAGATAAACAATTCGATAATCTGCCTTTATAGGCCATAAAAACTGCATGCCCCACTCAGCATTGGTCTCGGTATTTTTAACGAAACCCCTCGGATAATAGACCTTTTTTTCGCCCTCTAGACTATCCGCATTAAAACTAAAGGTGGTGGCAATACTGCCATCGGTATCGAGGGCATAAGATTCTATGGGGTTGTAAGCGTTTTTCTCTAAAAAGGTAGGGATATTGGCAATTACGTACCAATCGCCCATAAATCGCTGTAAATCCACATAATCAACGGTTTCTAGAGGCTTTTGGCTCTGACAGCCACTGAGCAAACAGAATGCAATAACTGCTAGCAAGTTTCTTAGCCACATAATTTAACTCCAAGTGATGCCACTGTTAGACTTTAGCTCTAATTTAAAGTAAAAATCAGAGGACTGCCAATGAAATTGGGCGATAATTGAGGCTAGATATCGATTACTTTTCTAAGAGGTTTACCGGGGATTAGCGTATTAGTGGTTTTAATATAGGCCTGATAATCCGGTCTGCGATCGGTAATACCCTGCTCCATATTGCCCACTCCAGAGAATTTAACCAATAAGTAGGTCATCACCAATGGCGCCACTAGTATCCATAGGGAGTCGGTTGGCACCGCATATAGACACCAGCCCCACCAAACACAGAGCTCACCAAAGTAGTTAGGGTGACGTGAATAACGCCAAAGACCGGTATTAAGAGTCGAACCCGGGGTAACCAGCTTGCGATTAAAGCTATGTAACTGATGGTCAGCAACAGACTCATAGATAAAACCAAATAACCAGATAGCAGCGCCTAGACTATGCCAGAATGTCCAATTATTTTGCTGCTCAATGCTCATATCAAACACTGGCACAAAACTCACACTCATGATCCATGCCACAGTGGCTTGGAAGATAAAAATTAGGTATAAACTTTTGAAGGTAAAGTTAGGCGAGTTTCTTTTTCGAATCACCTGATAGCGCCTATCTTCGGGCTTATTATGTCCGCGCACCATTAAAAAATAGGCCAGCCGCAGCCCCCAAATAACCACCATAAGTAACATGCCCATACCCACCGGGCCTAATGAGCCAGATAAATCGGATAAATAGCTGTATGTTGCCACCGCTAACAGGGTTAATAATGACCAGATATAGTCAACAATACTGACATCCTGCAACCAGGTACTAAACACCCAGGTCACTACTGCCAGCAACATCAATGCCTGAAAGCTCAGAATCAAAAAATCGGTGTTTAAGATAAATAACCCACTCATCTGGCATTCTCCTGGGAATTAAAATTATGGTTAATACGTTCTGCTATCCACAGTAATAGTGGCATCAGCAGTCCCCATCCAATAGCTAGGGTAATCATAGATAGGGTTGAATCCAAAAACACAACCGCGCCTAATTTTTCACCCGCAACAAAAGCAAGGGGTCCAAAAATTGCCCCCATAAATACCGCTAACACCCAATGACCCTTGAGCCAACCCATGGACAAATTAATAGTAGTGGCAAACAGCGCCCACATCATAATCAACCAAGTAGGGGCCCAAAATAGGGCTTCAGGATGACTCGGATAATGAAGGATATTTAAGCTTAGTACCCAGGTTTCCCAAAGTAAGCCGATGACTGTCGCTGCCAATACAAGCTTGAGCTCCTTACGCGAATCGCCTTGATTAACCACATGGTAAATAACAATGCCTAGGGCAATGATCATACCCAAAAGCTCCTTATCGTTGGCCGCGCCCAATACACAGGCAAACCAACCCACTTGAAACCCTATAAAATTAACCAATAAAGCCATTGCAGTCCCTGTTTATGCTTATAGGTTGTTTACGCCGAGTTTTTAGAAAAGGTTTAGTTAGGAGCTGTTCGGCTAAAAGAGAGGCATTTAACCTTAGATGGAATACATACAACCATCGATACAAATTCAACGGACAAAAAAAGGCCCCTGAGCGTTTAACGGCAGAGGGGCCTGATCTTACTTCTTGAAAACATACATTACACTTTGAACTTCCTTGCTTTTAGGGAGCTTGCCTAATTCCAGCTCTTGGGAGAGGACTGGACCCTTTAGACACTCCTATAACTTAAAACGGTAGTGCGTAAGAAGCTACTACAATAGTATCAGCGTCTTCTGGCTCACTAACTGTAAGAGTTAATGAATCATTTACCGCATAGCTAACGTCGAAGTGAGTAGTAGTTTCGTTGTCGCCATAAGCAAATGAGTATGCACCAGCTTCATAACCTACAACTGTGTACTCGTAGTCGCCGCCTTTTTCGTCATATACAGTTACGCTAGCAGGACCATAGCTTAGGCCATAAATGTACTCAGCGTTATCATCAAAACCAACGCCAGTTGTTGGGTAGTTGTATGATGCATAACCAACGCTATAACCGATTTCACCTACAGAACCACCATAGCTAGCATAGATATCATACTCAGTGCTTGATGAATCACCAGAAGAAACCCATAGGCCGTAAGAGATAGCGCCTGTGCTTCCACTTAGATCAACAGCAAGAGCAGCATCACCACCACCTAGCTCAGTACCACGCCATAGGTATGAAGTAGCAAGAGATGCAGAAGCGTCTAAAGCAACAGCAGCTGGAGCAGCAGCTAGACCGAAAGTAGTTAAAGTTGCAGCAGCAATTAAAGTTTTATTAAAAGTTTTCATAGTATGTTTAACCTCAAAGTTAAATTTTTTATTTATGACTTAACCAGCCCCTAGTAGGCAAGCAAATCAATACGACGCATTATTCCGAAGAAATCCGCGTGTTCGCATCATAATTCAACGAATTTGATATTACAAGTGAATGAACTATGCTCGGTTACGTCAAATAACGTAGTTGCAAACCCGCGTATTTGCTAAGATTATATGCATTATTGATTAATATATTTTAGAGAGACCGCCGCCGCCGTGGTTCTATTCTCAACCCCCAGCTTTCTGAATATTTGCTCTAAATGCTTATTCACTGTGCGCGGACTAAAATCAAGAATCATAGCGATTTCTTGATTAGTTTTTCCTCGAGAAATCCAGACTAATACCTCTGATTCTCTTGGTGTTAGCTCAAATTTCTCGCGCAATAGATCTTCTTCTCTGGGTTTATTGGCGGGCTCTATCACCAATAAACGTTCTTCTGCTAGCTCCTTGTCCATAGTTTTGACTAAAAGCGGCTCTGATAGGTCCTCGATTAACAGCGGCTCAATAGCCCCAGCTTCGAGCCACGGCGCTAAATAAATAGGCAAGGTAGTTGAAATCCACTGCTGATCAGCACCATACCTAGCCAGCAAGCTATGGGTATTAGGTGTTGACCAAAGTATATTGCCCGCGGCATCTACGGCTAATGAGTTTTGCCCCAGGGTATCTAATGCCTGCCTAGCACCCACTGCAATACGAGAATTTACCAAATGGGCGCGAATACGAGCGATAAGCGCCTTTAAATCAATGGGCTTGGTCACATAATCAATGCCACCCGAGTCAAAACCCTTAACCATATCTTCGCTTGCACTTAAGCCGGTCATAAATACTACAGGGATATGAGCAATGACAGTGTCGGACTTGATTTTTTGGCAGGCCTCAAAGCCGTCCATCCCGGGCATCATGGCATCCAT
>JAHEHM010000033.1 GCA_024644585.1 Porticoccaceae bacterium
GAGGGGCTCATCAGCGCCTGAGCGAGGTTTAAGCGTATTCGCCAACCGCCGGAAAAGCTATTTACTGGACGGGTAACTTCCGACTGAGCGAAGCCCAAACCATGCAATAATTGCTCGGCGCGATAATGCGCATCAAAGCCATTAGCGGCATCCATTTTTTCATATTCTAAGGCTAAACGATCGTTATCTTCATCTAGCAAGGCTTTTTCAATGGCTTTCTCTATCGCACGTACATGAGGGTCACCATCGAGAACATAATCTACCGCACTGCGCTCAGAGTGCGCTAACTCTTGCGCCATATGCGCAACTCGCCAACTTGAGGGGATAAATAGATTGCCGGCATCCTGTGTAATCTGACCGAGTAATAGCTTAAATAGACTCGACTTACCGGTGCCGTTGCCACCAATAATACCTATATGCTGGCCGGGGTGAATAACTAGCTCTGCCTCGTCTAGCAATACTTTGATACCGCGGCGAAGTTCAATATTACTTAAGGAAATCATAAGAGGAATATTACCCAAATTTTATTCGAAACCTAAAGAGCCGCCTGTCACCGCCTCATCTGCGATGGCATTGTATAGGTATGGGTATGTGTCTACTAGAGTGATTATTGGTAAGCATGAAGAAAAAAAGCTAAGATCGAAGAGAATATTCAAGAAATACCTGAGACAAGCGCGTCAATTCTGTTGATTAAGAGGTTGTCGGTAGTATTTGTTGATTCAATGTA
The DNA here is from genome assembly GCA_024644585.1 of Porticoccaceae bacterium. Lineage (GTDB taxonomy): Bacteria > Pseudomonadota > Gammaproteobacteria > Pseudomonadales > Porticoccaceae > HTCC2207. The sequence continues at coordinate 728 of JAHEHM010000033.1, forward strand.
ACGAGGCTAAATTCGAATTAACGGAGAATAATATGATAAAAAAAATCGTTGAAATGTATCGAATTATTATGGACTTAAGATATAACCCTCTTAGGTTAATTCCAGATCCCATATTACAGGGTTATCTATTAATGGCACTCTTTGTAATGTGGTGTTTATTTTTTGGTTTAATTGCTATCTATCATCTGGGGTGGTTAGGTTACAGTATACCTCTATCAATTGGTGTCCATCTGTCACTAATAGTCCCCGCGATTATTACTAATGCAGTATTTCTTGCGGCTGAAAAAGAGCAAGATCAGGATGAGGCTGATATATAAAACAGTGGCAGAGAGAGTGGGGGATTTATACGCTCTTTTTTAATTATTTCTTAGGCAATAAAAAAGCCTTGCGATTGCAAGGCTTTTAAGAATTTGGCTCCGCCTGCTGGGCTCGAACCAGCGACCCAATGATTAACAGTCATTTGCTCTACCAACTGAGCTAAGGCGGAATGGTGTTTCTTGTTGAGCGGGGCATTTTAGGCATCTCGACTAGGTGAGTCAACAGTTTCCTGCATTCAGTTTTAACTATTATTTAATTGTCCCTGTAATGTTAAAGGTTTAAAGCGTCGTTTCTTACAAAGCCGCAGTTTTTAATCATAATTAATAAGCGAATGCTGTTTGTGGCTGTATACTTATCATTGTTTAGTTCTGTGTAATTTTTGGGGTGCCTAGTGGTGTTTTTTGGATTTAAAATTAGAGGGATTTTGCCAGCTTTATTGCTTCAATGCTCGGTTGTATTGGGCGAGCCTGTAAAAGCGCCTGATCATCTATCTAGCCTGCAAGGCCAGTTTCAACCCATAGTGGAAACTATCAGCAAAACCCTAATGGCTGATTTTGAGCGATACGCAGCAGAGCCTCAGTCTTTTCAGGGTTTTTTAGATCAAAATGTGCGTCCTTATTGGGACCCGAGCTCTACCGCTAAAGCTTTGGTGGGGCGTGCTAATTTTAAGTCACTTAATGCGAAAACTCAGACGAGGCTAACCGCTGCTGTTGAGCGCACATTGGTGCGTTATGCCTTTGAAGGTATCGCTTTTTACAATGGTCAGAAATTTGAGTTAGTGGATGTAGCCATCAGTGATTCTGGAAAAATGGGTTGGGTTCAGGTGGTGATGCGCTCGCAGATACTTCCGGATCTCAATCTAGATATCCTAGTGAAGCGTAATAAAACAGGAATATGGAAAGCTGTTGATGTGCGCTTTAAGGGAATTACCTATGTGGCAGTTAAAAAACATGGCTTCCAAAAAATAATGCAAAAGCAGGGTGCGGATGCATTAATTACTAGCCTAGATGTCAAAAACAACGACTTCTTTGATGCGCTAAAACCCAAAAAATAACTCGGAAGAACCGCCTTGCTCAAACAACACAACGTCCGCCCCATAAAACCTCTAAGGGTTGAAAGCAAATATAAGCCGGCAGGTGATCAGCCTCAGGCCATTAGCGGTATGGTTGAGGGTTTAGAAAATGGTTTGGCATCTCAGACCTTACTGGGGGTGACGGGTTCGGGTAAAACCTTCAGTATTGCCAATGTCATTGAAAAGGTTCAGCGACCCACCATTGTGTTGGCTCACAACAAAACACTGGCGGCCCAGCTTTACGGTGAATTTAAGAGTTTTTTCCCTGATAACGCCGTTGAGTATTTTGTTTCTTATTATGATTATTATCAGCCTGAAGCCTATGTGCCCTCGTCAGATACCTTTATTGAAAAAGATGCTTCGGTAAACTCCCATATTGAGCAGATGCGCCTGTCGGCCACTAAATCCTTGTTGGAGCGTCAGGATGTTATCGTTGTGGCCACGGTTTCTTCTATTTATGGTTTGGGTGACCCCAGTTCCTATTTAAAGATGGTATTGCATATATCCCGCGGCGAGCAGATCGATCAGCGTGCCGTTTTAAGGCGTTTAGCCGAATTACAGTACAAGCGTAACGATATGGACTTCGATCGCTCCTCCTATCGCGTAAGAGGGGATGTGATTGATGTTTACCCGGCTGATTCTGATTATGAAGCGGTGCGTATCCAGTTATTCGATGATGAGGTTGAGGAAATCTGTCTTTTTGACCCCTTAACCGGCGAAGTATTGCGTTCAGTACCGCGTTTTACGATTTATCCTAAAACCCATTACGTCACCCCTCGTGAGCAGATTTTAGATGCGGTCGATAAGATTCAAGACGAATTAAAAGAGCGCTTAGAGCATCTGCGCAATAACGATAAGCTGGTAGAAGCTCAGCGCCTGCAAGAACGTGTGCGCTACGATACCGAAATGATGCGCGAGCTGGGTTATTGCAATGGCATTGAAAATTACTCCCGTTACCTTTCAGGCGCCAAGCCCGGCGAGCCGCCACCGACATTATTTAATTATCTACCCGATAATGCCTTATTAGTGATTGATGAATCTCATGTTACCGTGCCTCAGTTAGGGGCCATGTACAAAGGCGATCGTTCGCGCAAAGAAACCTTAGTGGAATATGGCTTCAGGTTACCTTCGGCATTAGATAACCGCCCGTTGCGCTTTGACGAATGGGAAGGTATTGCGCCACAGATGATATTTGTATCGGCGACGCCTAGTCGCTATGAAGCCGCCAATCAGGGGCAGGTGGTTGAGCAGGTTGTAAGACCTACAGGCCTATTGGATCCTAAAATAGAAGTCAGGTCGGCATTAACTCAGGTGGATGATGCGCTTTCTGAGATCAATCAGCGCGCCAAGAACAATGAACGCATCCTTATTACTGTACTTACCAAGCGTATGGCAGAAGATCTAACCGATTATCTAGATGAACACGGGGTTAGGGTGCGTTATCTGCATTCGGATATTGATACGGTAGAGCGAGTAGAGATTATTCGTGACCTCAGGCTCGGCGAGTTTGATGTTTTGGTGGGTATTAACCTACTTCGTGAGGGGCTGGATATGCCTGAAGTATCGCTGGTGGCTATTTTTGATGCGGATAAAGAGGGCTTTTTGCGTTCAGAGCAATCGCTTATTCAAACCATTGGTCGTGCCGCACGAAATCTTGAGGGCAAGGCTATTTTGTATGCCGACAAAGTGACCGGATCTATGCAACGCGCTATGGATGAGACCAAACGTCGTCGTGCCCTGCAGGTTGAGCATAATACTCAAAATGGCATTACCCCTATGAGTATCAAAAAAGATGTGGCCGATATTATGGAAGGGGCGCATGCTGCAATAGGACATAAGAAACGTGCGCGAAAAGTGGCAGAAGAGGGCGGCTTATATGATGTTAACGCTGCGCAATCCATTGAAAACATCACCAAAGAAATTAAACGCCTTGAAGAAAAAATGTATCAACATGCGCGCAATCTAGAATTTGAAGAGGCGGCGCAAACTAGAGACCTTTTGGGCAAGTTGCGAGAAAAAAGCTTAGCTTCCTAGCCTACCAAACAGCAACGATCTAGCACCTATGGCTAACTTAGCCATAAATCACTTTCCAGCTGTACGAGTAAAGCCACATCAAAACACAGAAGAGGGCTATTTTAATTAATAGCCTAGAAACTGTGCTTGGCGTAAAAAATCGCTGTTGTCTTAACATGGTTAAATACCTTTATTTAATTACTACATGATAATGATTATCATTTACATTAAGATATAAATCAAGTACTATTCCTCAAACTTTTTCACAGATCCTATTTAAATTATTTAGAAAGGTAATTTGAGGCACTAATTAGAATGAAACTCTCTTTTCTATGCGATATGCATCGTCAGCAATTAGAAAGTAAAACCGCTCAAGCAATTCGTTTTTGGCAGGATGGTTTTGATACGGCAAAATTTTTTAATGAGCAATTTCTTTGGACGGACGCTATTCCTCATGCAGGCTGTGCTTTTGAAACTGCGGAGATTCTTATTACTAATAAAGAAATTGAAGCCGCCGTGGCTTACGAATGGTTTTTCGCCTCAGCTAAATTATTGGTTGATGCTCTTGAGGGGTTGAGGTACAGGGTTGAGGCAATTCAGGTGATTGGTATGGCTATATCACGGTTTGATCGCGAGCTTACGGTTGCCGAGACTGATAAAACCTTAATTTTGGACTACTTGTTAAAACTGCATTGGTCAGAAAACTTTCCAAGTCATCACTCTGATTCAGAGGGTTTCATTCAAAATTCTTCAAGTCTTACTCTTCAATAATTCTTTGCACTTGGCATCAGCTGTCGTTAGAATGCCCACCCTTGAAGAGAAAATGCTCGATTAGCTCAGTTGGTAGAGCGCCGTCATGACATGGCGGATGTCGTTGGTTCAAGCCCAACATCGAGCACCATTCTTTCTTTTCCTGCTTCTATCAGTTCCTACAAAAGTTTTTTCTAATCTCAGCCCAATAATAAGGGCGGAGTGCTTTTGTTGGGTTCGATTATTACGGGTTCTGAAGACCACATTAGATAATTAATGGCTAAGGAACAAGAGACTGTATGTGCGCTTCTATTTCAGCTGCAGTCGTTCTGTTAGCATTAGTATCAACAACACCATCTATAAGACTGTCACCTCTAAGCCCAAAGGCATACCTCAGAAGAATAAGACCATCGGTTAGGGCGTCAAAGCTACCATTTTGGTCAATATCTAATATGGCGTATTGATTTCCAGGTTGATCCCCAGAGGTCCTAGTTTGCCATAAATCTTCACAGCCAACTGGGTTGTCAGAGTTGTCTACAGACTCGCAAACATAGTGATTTGAGGTATGTGGCAGATGATAAGGATCAATATACTGATCAGCCGGTTTAATAATGTAGATATCACCTACAACATCCAAATATGAATCATCAGAATAGCTAATCACTGAACTTGGTATGATCAGAGAAACAAGATTTGCAGTCTCTAGGGAATCCTCTGGAATATGCATAATACTATCTGGGAGTGATATTGAGGTTATACCTCCAAAAGAAAGGGCTGAATCATTAATCATAGTGTAGGAATTTGGAATTTCTAGATGACCATTAACATCCAATAAAGCCAATGCTGAATCATAATCAAGCTCGTTTCTGACTATATCGGGATAAGCCTCTTCACAATTTACAGGGATACCCTCTTCATTAAGAGCATCACAGGCATAAAGATTGGCATCGGCCGGGAAATCAAAAACATTTAAATTTTGTTCGGCCGGTCTAAGGATATATAAATTTCCTTCAAAACCATAGAATGTACCATCAACAATACTAATCAATGAACTGGGTATAACCAATGAATCAAGGTTATTGCCCACAAATGCCTCTTCGCCAATATGTAAAACACTGTCTGGAATGGTTATTGATGTTATACCGCCAAATGAAAATGCTGCTTCCTCGATCATGGTATAAGTATTAGGTATTTCCACATGACCATTACTATCAACCAATGCCTGTGCTGATTCATAATCAAGTTGGCTTCTGGTTATATCTGGATAGGCCTCCTCACAATTTACAGCGATTCCCCCTTCATTAAGGCCATCGCAGGCATAGATATTGGCATCGGCTGGGAAATCAAATACATTTAAATTTTGATCAGCCGGCCGGATAATATAAATATCTGAAATTTCACTAAATGGTTCATAAATACTCACAACTGAGGCAGGTAAAACAATGGAGTCAAGATCGCAAAATGCTGATTCCCCTATATGTTTAATGGTATTGGGAAGTAATATTGAATCTGGCTTGCTGAAACTGCCGTCATAGTTTTGATTGCCATAGCTATAGCAGAGGGCATCCTCCTCGATTCTTGTTACTGTCTTTCCATTGATCATCTCTGGAACTACAAGATCACTAGGGCAAGCATTTTCGCAACCAGTTATTCCAATTCCATCTGGGTAATTTTTATAAGTCAATTGTGGATTGCTTAAAGCAAGACTGCTGAAGCAAACACAACCAATAATTAGAACGCATTGAGGAAACAAACGGGTCAGCATAAAAGTTACCTAAGATTAATTATTATTAAATGAATAATAATGCCTTATGCTACAGATGCCAAATACGCAAATCTTAAAAGGCTATTTCGAAGCTAAATCAAACTGAATTTTGTCTAATATTGAATCTCTGCAATGATTGCAGGATACTTAATGATAAATAATCACAGAAACTTATCGGGGTAACCCATGTTTTTACTAGCGCTCTATGTAGGTATCGCTTTAGGGGTTTCTTTTTTGTGTTCCTTATTAGAGGCAACACTACTATCGCTTACCCCCACCCATATGGCGAGTTTAAAGGCTAAGCGCCCCACATCGGGTGCCCTATGGAAGCGATTTAAAGCCGATATTGATAAGCCATTGGCGGCTATTTTGTCGTTAAATACGATTGCCCATACTGTGGGAGCCGCAGGGGCGGGCGCTCAGGCGACCAAGTTATTTGGTGAGCTTTATTTTGGGATTATTTCGGCGGTTCTTACGCTGATGATTCTTATTTTTTCTGAAATTATTCCTAAGACCCTCGGGGCCAGATACTGCCAGCAGTTAGCGCCTGTTTGTGGCCATATTTTGCGTTGGGTTATCTGGGTTATGTATCCCCTTGTAGTAGCCGCCAAAAGTCTTACCGGTTGGTTAGCGCCCAAGGATACGGACGCAGGTCTTTCGAGAGACGATTTTAATGCCTTGGCAATGGTGGGGCGCCAAGAGGGCGTTATTGATTCAGGGGAAGCCAACGCCATGAGTGCGTTGCTGGCCTTTAGAGGACTTGCTGCTAAAGATGTTATGACCCCGCGCACAGTCATAGCAACTTTGTCAGCTAATATTACGGTTGCTGAAGTCTCTCCAACGGACCCCTCACTTAAATTCTCGAGAATTCCAATTTTTGATAGCCACGATGATGACTTTATTGGCTTTGTGCGCAAGGATGAATTATTCAAAGAGGCGGCAGAAGGGCGTCGAGATACCCTATTAAAAGATCTAAAACGCGACTTTTTGAGTGTTCTAGAGGGTAAGCCATTGCCAGAATTGATGCAGAAAATGGTCAGTGATCGCAAGTCTATTAGTTTAATTGTCAGTGAGTATGGTGACCCCTTGGGGATCACCACCATGGAAGATCTGGTTGAAACCATGTTGGGCATGGAAATCGTCGATGAATCCGATTCACATATCGATATGCAACAACGCGCAAGAGAATTGTGGAAACTGCGAGCAGATCCCACAACTTTTACAAGGGAAAAAGAAGAACAATAGCGATTAAAGTCTGGCTTTTTACTGCAGTGTTAACCGAATCCAATTCATGTTCCAAGCACCACCCATAGCGTTGATTCGAAGTGTTTGCGAACCTGTCTGTAAATTAACCGCAGCTGATTTAGTTGTCCAACTTTGCCAGTCACCGGTATTGGGTACCCATTGTTGATCAATCTGCGATCCGTTAATCAGGGTGGTGAAGCCATCACTGCCGCCTAGGCTAGCGATACGATACTCGATGGTATAGGTCCCAGCAGTTTGCACATCAATGCTGTATTCAAGCCAATCACCAACATCAACATAACCGATATTTACCCCGCCGCCGGTGCCACCACCACTGTCTGTAGAGGTTTCAGTCTGAATACCGTACATCGCGGAGAATTGTTCAGCTTCTATGGTGCCGGGTACTGTATGAATAATATCCGCTTGGCCGTTTCCGTTATTCGTAGTGTCAAGGTTATCACCCAGGGTATCTGTGTCCTGATAACCCAGCCCAAAGCCATAAGCAAAAAGCGGGTCATAGTTTTCGTCACCACGGTTAAGAATCAATTGGTTAGTTGTTTTTGGCCAAGAAAAAGATAGTTTTCCGGTGAAATCATGGTTTATTTCACCGTTTGCGGTTTTAAAAATAACATCCGCAATACCCGCGCCCTCAGAGCCCGGTAACCAAGCAGCAACAAATGCGTTCGATGCATTGAGTTCTTTATTGACCCATAACGGACGACCGGTAACAAAAATTGAGATAACGGGAATGTTTTGTGCTTTTAATGATTCAAGTAAAGCCAAATCCGACTTATTGCCCGCTTGATATTCAATATTTGAAAGATCCCCTGCACCCTCAGCGTAGGGCGGTTCACCAAATACCACAATTGCAACATCTGGCTTTGAGCCACTATAGCTTCCACTGGCACTCAGACGAGTAGAGCCTCCTGCGCTATTAACCACTGACTGAATACCTTGGTAAATTGAGGTGCCGCCGGGGAATGAATTATTGGAGTTAGTGAGGCCCTGCCAACTGACTGACCAGCCGCCACTTTGCTTACCAATATCATTTGCCGCATTACCGGCAACTAAAACATCAAGATTGCGATCAAGGGGTAAAATATTATCCGAGTTTTTAAGTAAAACTAGTGATTCTCTAACCGCCTGCCTGGCCACTGCCCTGTGCGCGGGGGCGCCTATTAAAGAGCTGTTATTAGCATGAAGCCTTTCAGAGGGTTTAACTTTGTTTGCATAACCAGCACGCATTTTTACTCGCAATATCCGGCTCACTGCATCGTTGATGCGGCTCATTGGAATGGTGCCATTTTCAATCTGTGAAATGGTATTTTGGATAAGAGGTTGCCATGCAATGGGCACCATAATCATATCCACACCTGCCATAATGGCTTCGGCGCATTGATCATCACTACAGCCCGGCACCTGGCCATGTCCATTCCAGTCACCAATCACAAAGCCATCAAAACCCATTTGTTGTTTCAAGACGTCAGTCAGTAGGTATTGGCTGCCATGTAGCTTGGAGCCATTCCAGCTGTTATAGGAGGCCATTACAGTCTGTGCACCGGCTTCAAGAGCACTAAAGTAGCCCTGAGAATGCACATTTCTTAAAACATCTTCTGACACCACGGTGTTGCCCTGATCAATACCATTTTCAGTACCACCATCACCAACAAAATGTTTTGCCGTAGCTATCACATTGGCGGGGCCAAATAGATTATCACCTTCACCCTGAAGCCCCTTAACAATTTCTCCGGCATAGGCGCGAACAATTTCTGGGTCCTCAGAATAGCCCTCATAGGTTCTTCCCCAGGTATCATTGCGAACTACGGCAAGCGTAGGAGCGAATACCCAATCAATACCAGTGGCAGCGACTTCTAATGCGGTAATTTCACCAATTTCACGCATGAGTTGCGGGTTGTTTGTGGCGCCAAGACCAATGTTATGAGGGAAAATAGTCGCTCCAATCACATTATTGTGTCCATGTACCGCATCAGTACCCCATATAAGGGGAATGCCAGCGCCGCCATCACTAGTATCTGTACTAGCCTCATAAAAGCTATCAGCCAAGGCTACCCAGTCAGCTACCGTGGAATATTGCCCATTGGGCCAGCTACCACCGCCATTAAGCACAGAACCAAGATTCCAATCGCGCGCTTGATTTGGTGTTACATTACCAATCTCTGCCTGTACCATTTGACCCACTTTCTCAGCAGTTGTCATTGATGACAAAATCGAAGCCACAGTGCTTTCAACATCCTGAGTTACTTCACTACTTAGCGAGGGCCATGAACTAGATAATACCGATACTGTGGCAGATGCAGTCGATTGGTCACCGTTAACATCGGCCACACTGTAATCAAAAGAATCATAACCATAGAAGCCGTTATTCGGGGTGTAAGTTGCAATACCATTGGCATCAAGCACAACTGAACCATTGTCGGTATTAGTAATCAAACTATAGGTAATAGGGCTATCTTCAAGGCCGGTGTCGTTGGTACTGACGTTTAAATTAATCGCAGTATTTTGATTGGTAGTTATAAAATCATTTTCCGCAAAAGGCTGGCTTAGATTAGCCTGTGAATTATCCAGATTGTAGAGATCTAAATAGGCTTCAATGGATGCTATGGTTGTTCTTGTGGCATTGTTGGCTATGACACTACTTATCAAGGATTCACCGCGAAGACCAAATAGATAACGCAGAACGAGGAGTCCATCAGTAAGTGCATCCACCTCACCGTTGCCATCAACATCAGCAATCGCCATAGTTTCAGTAACCGAGGCAATGACTTCAGGGGTAGAAAGGGGTGAATCACTGGCAATAGCATCATTTGTTAGACTTTCATTAGTAAGTCCAAAAGAATATCTTAGGATTAATAAGCCATCGGTCAGTGCATCTATTTCAGAGTTCTTATCCACATCCCAGCTTAAAGCACTGGTATTAGCATTAGCTTGAAGGCTCCCTAAAAAAAATAATGTAACGGCTATTTTTAAAGGGTTGCTGAATAGAGTTTTCTGACAAAACATAGTAAATCCTATTATGAATATTGATTATTAATTTACGGTAAGTTTAAAGGGCACAGACTTGTAGCTAACCGAGCTTGGGCCAATCATGAGGGCAAAATCACCCGGTTCGGCTTTAAAGCTCATATCCCGAGTGTAAAAGGCCAGATCGTCTGCATCAATGGTAAAGCTTACTTTTTGGCTTTGGCCAGCTTCTAGGCCAATTTTTTCAAAGCCTTTTAGCTCCATAACCGGACGCACTGCAGAGCCCACCATATCTTTAATATATAACTGAACCACTTCTTCACCAAAACGCTTACCGCTATTGGTAACTGTTACGCTCGCCTCAAGGCTTTCATTTAAATCGATAGAATCTGTACTTAGCTTAATAGCAGAGTAGCTAAAGTTGGTATAACTCAGGCCATAACCAAATGGATAAAGCGGGTCATTTGAGCTATCAACATATTGGCTGGTATAACGCGTATCATCTAAGGGTCGACTAATGCGTTTGCGGTTGTAAAAAATCGGAATCTGACCGGTTTTGCGGGGCACTGTCATAGTCAACTTACCCGATGGGTTGTAGTCACCAAATAGTACATCGGCTAATGCATTGCCTGCTTCTGTCCCTAAAAGCCAACCGTTCAAAATGCTTGGAATATTCGCTTCAGACCACTCAATGGCCAGGGGGCGGCCATTCATTAGTACCATTACCACGGGGGTGCCAGTCTCATGAATGGCCTTAACTAATGCTTTTTGAGCAGGGTAGAGCTCTATATTAGTTCGGCTTGCCGCCTCACCGGTTTTATCGGCATCTTCGCCCACCGCCAAAATAACCACATCAGATTGTTTGGCCAATGCTACAGCCTCAGCTAACTTTTCTTGATCCGTAGTTTCAAGGCCAGAGCCCTCAGCAAAACGAACGATGGTGCTCTTTGAGACCTTGGCTTTTACAGCCTCAAGCAGCGTCACAACATCTGCAGCTTGCCCCTTGCCACGCCAGAATCCATTCATGTGGAATTGGTTATCACCTAGAGGGCCAATAATCGCTAGATTCTTAATATTTTTATCAAGAGGTAAAAGCTGATTTTCATTTTTGAGTAACACCACCGATTTGCGCGCCATATCTCTGGCCGCTGCGCGGTGTTCTGGCGCCAAAATAAGGGCTTTTTCACGCTCTGGGTTAATATATTGATAGGGGTCATCAAATAGACCCAGTTCAAACTTTAGGCGCAATACGCGTTTAACTGCCGCATCAACTAAAGCCTCATCAACGCGACCCTGTTCAACTAATTCAGGTAAGTACTTAACAAAGACATCACTTTCCATATCAATATCAGTACCAGCTTCTAAGGCCATTTCAGCTGTACCCGCATCATCTTCTATAACGCCAGAAGTCACCATGGCGCCAATTGAGTCCCAATCGGAAACCAAAACGCCGTCAAAGGCCCATTGGCCGCGCAAAATATCATCAATTAGATAGCTGTTAGCAGAAGCCGGTACGCCTTCAAATTCATTAAACGCATTCATAAAGGTTTTTATGCCCTCATCTAAAGCCGCTTTAAATGGAGGTAAGTGGGTTTCCCAGAGTTTGCGTCTAGAAATATCAACATTGTTATATTCACGACCGGCAACTACCTCGCCATAGGCAGCAAAATGCTTTGCGGTTGCCGCGATGGTGTCCGGTTGGCTTAGGTCATTACCCTGAAAGCCACGTACTCTGGCCTGTGCGACTTTTCCACCTAAATAAGGGTCCTCACCCGCACCTTCCATCACTCGACCCCAGCGCGGGTCATGAGAGATATCGACCATAGGTGCAAAGGTCCAATTCTGACCGGCAGCAGAGGCTTCAATGGCTGCAATACGCGCCGAACGCTCAATCGCTTCAAGGTCCCAGCTAGCAGACTCTGCTAATGGGATAGGGAAAATAGTGCGATAGCCATGAATTACGTCAAAGGCAAAAATAAGCGGAATACCCAGTCGCGTTTGCTCAACCGCATAACGCTGGGCTTGTTCTACATCCTCAGTACCCAAAACATTTAAAACTGAACCCAATAGGC
>JAHEHM010000036.1 GCA_024644585.1 Porticoccaceae bacterium
CTACCTCTTCCATTTTTTACAACTTAGCCTATTATAGGCTTATAAGTTGCGCCTAAAAATAATAAAAAAGCCAACAATAATTATATTAAGCCTCACGGCATATCTATTTAAAAAATAAAAACTAAAAGAGTGATCACAATGAAAATCATTAAGTTATCTGTACTGGTTGCGGCCATATTTTCGTCCTTCTCAATTCAGGCTCAAGACCCTTCTCAATCTGTATTTGTAAATGGCACACCGAAGGGAATGTTAGGTTCACCAGTGTCTATTACTGTTGGCTATGATGTTACTGATGCTGACGCTACCTTAACTGGGTTGGGCCTTCGTGTTCACTACAATAGTTCAGCTCTAGAATTCGTTGAGTTTGCAAACGTATTGACCACTGACAATATTTCCTCGGATGGCTCCTCGGATGATGTTGATGATTTAGATGGTGATGCTTCAACGGATAAATTTATAACGGCAAACTGGGCATCATTATTCGGAAGCTGGCCAGGGAGTTTGCCCTCTGATCTTTTAACGGCAACCTTCAATGTTGCTGATGATGACAGCTTAGAAAGCACAGTGATTAACTTTTCTGCGGCAAGTAATGCTGCGGGCTACCTATTTGCACCAAGCTCTTACACACTGGATATCATTAGTGGAAGTTGGGACTTTGATGGTAACGGCACGGTAGATGCCTTGACCGATGGCTTGTTGATGTTGCGTCATAGCTTTAACTTAAGAGGCGATAGCTTGATTGATGGAGCTGTTGCTACGGATTCAACTTTAACTGATGAGCAAGTTGAAGCAAACTTAACTGCAGCCTATCAGATCGCCGATCTAGATGATAATGGCGCAGTAGATGCGTTGACTGACGGCTTGATGCTTCTAAGATATATGTTTAATTTAAGAGGTGAGCAGCTAGTCAATCAAACTGTGGCGGAAGACGCAGCGAGAACTTCACATGCTGATATTGAACAGTATATTGGCTCGTTCATGCCATCAGATGATGACACCGGCTCAGGTGATACAGGCTCAGGTGATACAGGCTCAGGTGACACAGGTTCAGGTGATACAGGTTCAGGTGATACAGGTTCAGGTGATACAGGTTCAGGTGATACAGGTTCAGGTGATACAGGTTCAGGTGATACAGGTTCAGGTACCGAAAAAGGTCCAGCTCAGTTTACCGAAGCTTTTGGTGGAACCACGATTGATGGTGAGCTATTTACTTTCCCCGCTGCGGCTGAGAGCTGGGCGGGTTTTGCCAATATGGATCTTGAGCTTTATCCATTTGTGTTCTCTGGCGGCGGTTCGATAAGCTTTACAGCTGCTGTACCATCTGGTGGTTCGGCGGATGTTAAATTTAGATTTGAAAAGAACCCACATCCAGACGTTGACCCCTCTTATGACACGTCGACGGTTACCATAACCGGAGCTACAGAATCTTCATACAGCGTGGATATCCCGTCACAGGGAAATAATACCTTTAGAAACTTGATTATGTATGTTGTGGATCGCGATTTAGCGGTTCAGGTATCTAATCTAATGGTAACCGAGGTTTCTAATTCAGATACTGGTGACACAGGCTCAGGTGATACAGGAGACAGCGGTTCCGGCACGCCAAACCAGCCTGCTGATGGAGTTATTTCAATCTTTGGTGATACCTACACCAATGTGAATGTGACTGACTTTAATCCCTATTGGGAGCAGCAAACACAGGTTACAGTAGGCGACGTTCTTACCTATGCAAATTTGAACTATCAGGGAACTGAGTTTGAAGCTCAGGATGTCTCCACTAAGGAATTCTTCCATGTAGACTTCTACACAGACAATGCATCTTCATTGGAGATGTTTGTGATTAATTCGCCAGGTGCAGAAACAGGTTATAGCCTGACTAACCAAATCATTTTGGGGCAATGGGTGAGTGTTGATATTCCACTATCTGCCTATGATGTGGTTGATCTTCGAGCGGTTAACCAGTTAAAAGTTGTTGGTGATGGTACGGTTAAGTTCGATAACTTATATTTCCATGGTTCAACAGCGGCTTCGTTGCCAAAAAATGTGACTTTCAGCGTCAATATGTCAGGAATTGATCTATTGGGCGAAGTGCCGACTATCCAGGGTACGTTTAATGGTTGGTGTGGCGCCTGTAATCCAATGTCTGATCCAGATGGTGATAATATTTGGTCCTTAACAATCGAATTGCCAGAGGCATCTTATGAGTATAAATATGCACTGGGTAATTGGGTTTCTCAAGAAAATGTGCCCCTTGACTGTGTAAATTCTATCGGTGCTAATCGCAGCTTTACGATGAATGGCGATACAGTTCTTGCAACCGACGCCTACAATGGCTGTCCGGGTGAAGTGCCAACACTGGGTGGTAATGTCACTTTTTCTGTTGACATGACCGGTGTTGATCTGGGTGGTGAAGTGCCAACCTTGCAAGGTGGATTTAATAACTGGTGTGGCGGCTGTGCACCATTGTCTGATGATAACGGTGACAATGTTTGGACCATTACTACTAACCTAGCGGGTGGCGAACATCAGTATAAGTATGCCTTGGGTGCATGGGTTTCCAGTGAAGCTGTTCCTGAAAATTGTGCTCATACTATTGGCGCTAACCGCTCCCTATACGTGACCGGTGATGCTGCTAATCCAACTGATGTGTATAACGCTTGCCCCAGTGATTTCACCGGTGTAACAGACCCAGGCACTGGTGGCGATACCGGTGTAACTGATCCGGTTTACACACCGGCTGATGGGTTTGTTATTACTGAAGCATTTGGTGGCACTACTATTGGTGATGGCACATTATTGACTTTCCCAACTGGTGCTGAGTCATGGGCTGGGTTTGCTAATATGAATACGTCCCTTTACCCAATCAGTTTGTCTCAAGCGAGCCTTATTACCTTTACGGCGGCTATTCCAGCAGGTGGATCGGCAGATGTTCGCTTCCGCTTTGAGAAAAACCCACATCCAGATGTTGATCCAGCTTTTGATACTGCGTCGGTTACTGTTATTGGTGATCAAGCCGCTAACTATTCTATTTCGGTTCCATCTCAAGGAAACAACGCATTTAGATCATTCATTGTGTACCTTGATACAAGGGATGTAGCGGTAGAAATTTCAGATATCGCTATTTCGGTTGATCCAGATGGTGGTGACACAGGTTCAGGTGATACAGGTTCAGGTGACACAGGTTCAGGTGACACAGGTTCAGGTGACACAGGTTCAGGTGACACAGGTTCAGGTGATACAGGTTCAGGTGACACAGGTTCAGGTGATACAGGTTCAGGTGATACAGGTTCAGGTGATACAGGTTCAGGCGGCGATGATTTCGTGACTGAGACAGTAGGTCCAGCGAATTTCATTGAGGCCTTTGGTGGCACGACGATTCAGGATGACGAATTTACTCATCCCTCCTCTGCAGAGCCATGGGCGGGTATTGCCAATATGGATCTTTCGCTTTATCCATTAAGTTTTGCAGATGGTGGTTCAATAAGTTTCACCGGTGCAGTTCCCTCTGGTGGATCGGTTAATGTGCAATTTAAGTTTGAATTTAATTCACATCCAGACACTGAGCCGTCTTACAGTACAGCATTTACGACGATATCAGGATCTGCTGACCAGACCTATACGATTCAAATCCCTAGCCAAGGTATTAAAACCTTCAGCAACCTTATTTTCTATATTCAGGAAAGAAATACCGCCGTTAAAATTGCTGATTTAATGATAACCACTACAACGGACCCTGATGCTGGTAATGGTGTAGATGCGCCAGACGATTACAATACTCTCAGTTATGGTGCCGGTAGTATTGGTGACGCTATTTATACCTCCAATCATCGCTGTAAATCAGATTACGGTTATTGGGTTGAAAATGCCGGTGTCATTTCTACTAGTTCAGCCGTGCAAGCGCTGGGTTGTAACCAGAGTACGGGCATTCCAACGGGAAATATTACTAAGCTTTATCCGCAATTAACCGGTCCGGCAGCGAGTAAACCCACCCAGACTCACAAATGGTGGGGATCTGTTTCATTCCTTGGTGAAATGACCGTAGGTGACTATGATGATTCTGCCTATATTACGCCAGATCCTATTTCTGCAAGAATCACTAACAAAGGCGCTAGAGTGGGAGGTATTCCTTCTGGTCTAAGGGTGACCAATCCGGGGCAGTACTACTACCCAATTGGTGATCATGCGGCTGAAGTTTTTGATGGCATCGCAGTAGGTAACTCAGCTTACTCTGACTTAGAAGCCTTTACTAAAGACCATAGTGAAGGTTCGGTGACTGTGCTATGGAAAAGTGGCAGCATAGATGTAATGGAAGCGACTTTTGTTCATGGTTCACCCTATGTTTACTTCAAAGCATATGCAGGTAACCTTGAAGTGAGAACACTTCGTCAAGATGGTGTAGGCGAAAAAGGCACATTCTCAACGCCAAGTAATATGTTGGGTATTTGGACTAATGTAGCTGGCGCAATCAATAACTTCCTGATTGTGGGCGAAGGTTCAACCAGCTTCCCTGATTTATCGTCTAATACGGCCGACCCGATGAGCATGGGCACCAATGGCGTCATTAATAGCGCTAAAGAGATGACGCTAGTTTATCTTCCGCATCTAACAGCGGGTTCAGTTTCTAGCTCAATGATTAATCAGTTTGCAAGTGCGGCTCGCAACAAGGTGGCAGCGGTCAATATTGATTATGCTGTAGATTCCTCAAATAACGAGGTAACAGTGACGCATAGCTATGTCGATGAGCAGGGAGCAGCAGTAGATACAATTGCTGGTATGCATCCATTGCATTGGAAAAATGCTTCTCAAGCAACTACGCCATATCAGATTCGAAGTGCGCGCGGTACGATTAAGTTCGCAGAGCTTTCACAATTTAGCTATCAAATTCCTTATGTAGGTGTATTGCCGACCTTGCCGTCAATTGATGGCAGCTTCGATCAGGCAACCCTTGCAGGATTGGTAACCGATTTTGTTAATCAGGGTTCAAATGTTTGGAATACCTCTGCTGAGGGTGATCTCTATGAGGATACCTATTGGTCAGGTAAAAACTACGGCAAAGTAGCTGAAGTATCGGCGATTGCTCGCTCTATAGGTATGACCACTGAAGCCAATGATATGATTGATTGGCTAAAAGCCGAGCTTTCTGATTGGTTCTCATCGGAAGCAGATGGCGTACTCAAAACTAAGAAATATTTTGTTTACGACAGTGACTGGAATACCTTGCTAGGCTTTGATGAGGCTTATGGCTCGCACCAGCGCTTAGCGGATCACCATTTCCATTATGGTTATTTTGTGCGCGCAGCGGCAGAGATCTGTCGTGTTGATTTAGCCTGGTGTGGTCAAGATCAATATGGGCCGATGATCGAGTTGCTTATTCGCGACTATGCAGCGGACAAAGATGATCCAATGTTCCCGCATATGAGAAACTTTGACCCAGCTAATGGCTTCTCATGGGCTGACGGTAAGATCAACTTTATTCGTGGTAATAACAATGAATCGACTTCTGAAGCGGCTACAGCCTATGGAGCAATTATTCTCTACGGATTGGCGACAGGCAATACTGAGCTGACAGAAAAAGGTATGTATTTACATGCTTCAACTGGTGCTACCTATTGGGAGTATTGGAATAATATTGATGGTTACAACAATGTCAGCGCAGAATCTAACAACTTCTTCCCAGGTTATGCGCATATAACCACATCTATTATTTGGGGTGATGGTGTTGATTTCGCGACTTGGTTCAGTGGCGCTTATGCACATATTCTAGGTATTCAAGGCCTGCCTTCAAGCCCGTTAATTTTCCATGTTGGGTTACATGCAGACTACATGGAAGATTACGTAAATCTGGGTCTAAGCGAATCAAGCAATAATAAGCCATCAGGTTTAGTTGATGATCAATGGCGTGATCTATGGTGGAACCTATGGGCTATGACAGACGCTCAGGCTGCTATTGCAGATTACAACAGCGTATCGAGTTATGTTCCAGAGCAGGGCGAATCTAAAGCTCATACCTATCATTGGATACATACCTTTGATGAACTAGGGCATCTAGCCACAGGAACTGGCGACATAACTGCTAACCATCCTGCGGCTATTGCCTTTGACAAAAACGGTACTAAATCCTATGTGGTTTACAACTTTACCGATCAAACCATCCCCGTTACCTTTAAGCAGGGTAATACGGTTATTCACACGATGAATGCTACACCCTTTGGATTCACTGTCGAATAGTGTTTTTGGTTTAATTTTGATCGGCGGCAACATGAGCGAACAATTTGTTCGTTTATGTTGCCGTTTTTTTTCGCGTTCAATAAATGGCTAGGTTAAGCTTTTGAACTAGGTCGGCTGGCGATTTCATCATGCCAACGTTTTAGATTTGAGCAATGACCAGGGATAGTTTTATTCACCCATCGAATAAATCCGATTGTGCAAAATGCAGTAATATCGGCAACAGAAAAATAATCGCCCACTAAAAATTGTTGCTCAGCAAAGTGTCTGTCTAGGTCTTCAAATAAGTTATCAACCCTTTGCAGGCCGCGCTCGGCTAGCTCAGGTATCTGTGCGTAGGCATGGGGGCCGGAAATGGCACGGTTCTTAAAGTTGGGGCTAGAATTTCTAAAGGCTTCACCGCCTGCCAAAATACCATTCATATGAATAAGGTGATTTTGCGACTCTACCAGTGCGCGTTCTTCGGAATTTCGACCATATAGAGGATTTTCGGGGTATATATCTTCAAGATAGCGACAAATAGCGTTAGTTTGCGCAATACAGGTGCCATTATCGAGAACTAATGCGGGTACTTCGCCCATAGGGTTAATCTTTCTATAGCTTTCAGAGCGTTGTTCGCCTTTCATCAGGTTAATCTGAATGGTTTCAATTTCTATGCCTTTCTCAGCCATAAAAATGCGAACACGTCGGGGGTTGGGGGCCTGCTTGTAGTCGTATAGTTTCATCAAATAATCTCCTTATTATTGATGTTACGCGATGAATTTTAAATCCGATCCAATCGTTCCTGAATACGACTTAAAATTTGTTGAGCATCGAGCCCCGCCATTTCTAGTTGCTGCTGGTGATTGGCGTGATCAATAAACTGATCAGGCAGGCCAAGCTGAAGGATTGGCATAACCACCGCTTGCTCCGCTAAGAATTCACTGACTGCCGAACCTGCTCCACCGGCAATACTATTTTCTTCCAATGTGACTAATAGCTCATGGCTGTTGGCCAAGCTAAGAATCATTTCTTTGTCTAAGGGTTTAACAAAACGCATATCCACCACAGTGGCATCCAGTTGCTCGGCCGCCTTTAGTGCAGAGCCAAGCAGGGTGCCAAAGTTTAGAATAGCCACTTTAGACCCCTCGCGTTTCATTAGCCCCTTGCCAATGGGTAAGGCTGTCATGGTTTTATCGATCACAGCGCCAGTGCCAGTGCCTCTTGGGTAACGCACCGCGGCCGGCCCATTAAACTGATAGCCGGTATATAACAGTTGGCGAGTCTCGTTTTCATCAGAGGGCGCCATAATGATCATGTTGGGGATACAGCGTAAATAACTCAGGTCGTAAGCGCCGGCATGGGTAGCACCGTCTTCGCCCACTAGCCCCGAGCGATCCATAGCAAACAAGACATCTAAATTCTGTATCGCCACATCATGGATTAATTGGTCATAGCCCCGTTGTAAAAAGGTTGAATAGATCGCCACAACAGGCTTTGCGCCCTCGCAGGCCATACCAGCGGCAAGGGTTACTGCATGTTGCTCAGCAATCGCCACATCCTCATAGCGCTCCGGAAAACGCTCGGCAAATTCCACCATCCCCGAGCCCTCACACATCGCCGGCGTAATGCCTACCAGCTTTTCATCCTGCTCTGCCATATCGCATAGCCAGTCACCAAATACCTGCTGGAACTTGGGTTTTTTGGGTTTAGCTGGCTCAGCAGTATCCGGTTTAGGTTCAATTTTAGTTAACGCATGATAGCCAACTGGGTCGCTTTCCGCAGGGCCAAAACCCTTACCCTTATGGGTAATGGTATGCAGTAAAACTGGGCCTTTAATTTCTTTAAGATTACTTAATGTTTGAGTCAATAAAGGCAGATCATGGCCATCTATAGGGCCAATATAGTTAAAGCCGAGTTCCTCAAAGATAGTTGCCGGAGAAACCATGCCCTTCATATATTCTTCGGTGAGTTTGACAAAATTAGCCGCCTGAGGAATCACCTTTAGGGCTTTCTTGCCACTTTCGCGTAACTGATTATAAAATTTGCTCGCCCATAACTTTGAAAAATAGGTTGAGAGACCACCCACATTATGAGAAATCGACATCTGGTTATCATTTAGAACAACCAGTAAATCTTTATCCACATGAGCAGCATGATTAATCGCCTCAAAAGCCATGCCTGCCGTCATAGCGCCATCGCCAATCACCGCCACAGTCTTGCGATCAATAGCCAACTGATTAGAGGCCATAGCCATGCCTAGAGCCGCACTAATCGAGGTGCTCGAATGCCCAACACCAAAGCTATCGTATTCACTCTCAGAGCGCTTAGGGAACCCAGAAGGGCCCTCTTTTTGACGCATCTGAGTCATCTGTTCGCGACGACCGGTAAGGATTTTATGGGGATAGGTTTGATGACCCACATCCCAAACCAAGCGATCATGGGGCGTATTAAATACCTTATGCAAAGCAATGGTTAGCTCAACCACACCCAGTCCAGCGCCAAAGTGACCGCCGCTCTTACCTACCGAATATAAAATATAGGCGCGCAACTCATCTGCCAGTGTAAGAAGCTGTTCTTGGCTAAATTCTCTAAGCTGAGCGGGGCTATCTACCTGATCAAGCAAAGGCGTTGCTGGTCTTGTTTCAGGGATGTCGGTAAAAGTGATTGGCATGTAGTTTCGCAGTTAATTAATACAGGATATTTTAGAGGAGAAGTATACCACAGGGACAAAAATACCCATGCCGATTAAAAGGTTCGATGCACAATAAATTGCGCCAGTGCACGAAGCGATTGCGCCCTGTCGCCAAACGCCGAGAGAGCCTCTAGGCTCTGCTGATAAAGCCGCTCTGCTTCTGATCGGGCTGTTTCAATACCCAAAATACTAGTATAGGTCGGCTTATTCTTGTCGCTATCAGAGCCCTGGCTCTTGCCCAGTTGCTCAGTAGAGCTTTCAACATCCAAAATATCGTCCTGAATTTGAAAGGCTAAACCAATAGCGCGGGAATACTTTATAAGTGCCTCTAGCTGCTCATCTAAGGCCTGATTGGTTGCCATCGCCCCCATTAGCACGCTAGCCTCAATTAATGCACCGGTTTTGTGGTTGTGCATATGGGTTAATTCTTCAGCGCTAAGCTGCTTACCTGTGGAAGCAAGGTCAATCGCCTGCCCAGTGACCATGCCATTGCAGCCCGCTAAATCTGATAAAAGTGCCACCAGTTGCAAGCTCACAGAGGCAGGAAGATCCAGTTCAGAAAGCTGTTTAAAAGCCAGTGATTGTAATGCATCGCCGGCTAAAATTGCCGTTGCCTCATTAAACTGTATATGACAGGTAGGAACGCCACGACGCAGATCATCATCATCCATCGCCGGCAAATCATCATGAATTAACGAATAGGCATGAATCATTTCAACTGCAGCCGCCACGCGCGTTGTATTGCTGTCGCTTGCACTAACCGCCTCAGCCGCCGCAAAACACAGAGCAGGGCGCATACGCTTACCGCCATTAAATACCGAATAGCGCATAGCCGCAAAAAGCTCAGCCCCAGGGCCAGAGTTTTTAGGGATTATTTTCTCAAGTTGAGCATCGACCTGCTCAGTATAAGACTGTAAAAGTTGTTTAAGCTCGGTAGTCATATAAGAATACTAGGATGAAAGCTCGTTATCTTCAAAGGGTTGGCTGACAAGTTCATCACCCTGACGCATTAAAACCTCAACTTTCTGTTCCGCAGACTTAAGCGCCGCCTGACAGTCGCGAGCAACCTTAATACCCTGCTCAAAAGACTTAAGTGATTCCTCAAGACTGAGTTCACCACTTTCCAACGAGTTAACTAGCCCCTCAAGTGACGCTAGTTGCTGTTCAAAATCCACTGCTTTTTTATCTTTCGACACAATTCACCACCAAGATCATTAAAATGTCACAACAATGTGCCACACTAGCCCACAATACAGCCTCGGTCAATTCTATCAGCGTATAATTGACAGCATGCTCAAGGCTGTTCACAATGGTACAAGATCAAAAAGGGAGGTAATGGGTTCAACTACCTAAATCCGCAAGTTAAAAACCCCCATCGTCGAGCAGATTTGCATCGGCAGGGCAAATTACCCCTTAAAATAATCGCACATTATTCTCAAAGCCCTATTGCTCGCGCAATGGGGCTTTTTCGTTACAGTCAATTATCTTCAGTAGGAATAAATTCGATATGCAAACTAGGATTCTAAGACTTAACCTTGCAGGGCAACCCATCGACTGGCTCCATTGGGAAGAAGCGGTCTGTTTATACTCCCGTGATTTAGTCAGCTGGACCTTAGGCGATATTGTGCGCACTGTACAGGGCGGAATTTCTCGATTAACCGGCCAACGATCCAAAGTAGACCTGCCCAGTATTATCGCCTGTGGTGGCGAACAGATGGCGCGACCGCGCACCAATAGCCCGCTAAGTAACCCCACCTTATTTGCCCGTGATGCCTATCTTTGTCTCTACTGTGCCAGAGAATTTCCAGCCGCTCAGTTAACCAGAGATCATATCCATCCGACCTCAAGAGGTGGGGCAGATCGTTGGGAGAATGTGGTTTCCTCCTGCCGTCGCTGTAATCAGCACAAAGCGGATAGAACTCCAGAAGAGGCCAATATGCAATTAGTGGCGTTACCCTTTAAGCCCAATAATGCCGAGTACCTAGCCCTATTAAACAGCCGGCGTATTCGCGGTGATCAGATGGAATTTCTGCGCGGCCAGTTCTCAAAAAATAGCCGGTTATTAGCGCATTAATTAATGTTACAGGCTTTGATAAATAATAATTGCAATTAGGGCGGGGCAAATTAGCTTCACATACAGCGGCCATATCTTCCAAAATAACGAATTTTCAATATCAGGGTTGCCCTGCTTAAGTTCATTTAATATAGAGTTTCGATAAAATACCCAGCCAGCAAACAGGCAGATTAACAGGCTAATTAGTGGCTGTGCCCATTCTGTAGTCAGGCTAATAACGACACCAAAGGCTATTTCAAAATTAAGGCAAATAGCGACACTTATAGCAAATATCACAGAAGATACCCACAAAGTTGACCTTTTTCGCGACATATTATGATTTTCTACTGAGTAGGAAACGGGCACCTCAAGCATCGAAATAGAGGATGTCACCGCCGCAATAGACATCAACACAAAGAACGCAAAGCCCACAAATAAACCAACGCCACCCATAGACTCAAACAGGGTAGGCAATACCTGAAAAATAAGCCCAGGGCCGCCCACTAAACTGCCATCCTCGCCATAGATCGTAACCCCCAAGTTTTGCGCCACAAACATCGCCGGAAGAATAAGCAAGCCCGCCAAAAAGGCAATACCCGTATCCGTTAAGGTGACCAAAGAACCCACCACTGGCAAATTAGCATCTGCGCGAATATAAGAACCATAAATCAGCATGGTGCCAACACCCAGAGACATAGAAAAGAAAGCCTGCCCCAGAGCGCTAACGATTAAGTCAGGGTTAGTCATTTGTGAGAAGTCAGGCACCAAATAATGTTGTAAGCCCTCTAGCGCGCCCTCTTGGGTGAGCACATAAGCAATTAAGGCAACCAACAAAATCAGTAGTGCTGGCATTAAGCGGCGCGACCACTTCTCAATACCCTGTTCCACGCCCGCATTGATAATTAAACCGGTCAACAGCATAAACACAGCGGTTAAACTAATATTACGCACTGTACCAAACTCCGTTAACCAAGCGCCCACAGCATCTAGTCCCAAAGTAGAAGCCACAGGTTCCGCCATAGAGCCCAGCATCCAACCCGCCACAATGCCATAAAAAGACAAAATTAAACTCGCGGTAAGCATGCCCGCATAACCTGTAAAGCGCCCCAGCTTTTTAGCTGATTCACTGGTGGCTATACTGTCTAAAGCCGTCACCATATTAGCGCGAGTATGACGGCCAATAATTAGCTCAGCCATCAACGCCGGGTAGGCCAATAAAAAAGCCAAAATTAAATACATCAACAAAAATGCCGCACCGCCATTTTCCGCAGCATTGGTCGGAAAGCCCCAAATATTTCCAAGCCCAACCGCCGACCCCGCCGCCGCAAGCACAAATGTAAAGGTTGACGAAAACTCACCCCGTTGCATCGCAAACTCCCAATCCAAAACGTAATAAAATTTATTCTAGAGCAAACATAATTCAAACACGACTATAAAACCACCCATCTTATTAGCCAAGAGTATGGTAAAATGAAATCTACACGGGGGCGTTTTGGATTCGACGACGGTTACAAAACCTCCGGTGCATGCCGAGATGGTGACCAATCTCGTTAATCCAAAGTCGCAATCTTATAGTTGCCAACGACGACAACTACGCACTAGCTGCTTAAACCCCAGTGTAGTGCCGTTTGACTGGAGCCGTGCTTATGCGTCCAGAGTTATGAGCCCCTCGGGGAGACCAACGCTCAAATGTCATATTTCATAAGATCGTGTTGAAGCTTGTTCGGGGCCGATGCACTAAACACTTACCGAAATCGTGCCTTATGCGCCCTGCCAGTCGGGTTGTAAGGTACTAAAATTAAAGACTGAACTAAGCATGTAGAGCCGTAGGCAGCGGACTGGCGGACGCGGGTTCAATTCCCGCCGCCTCCACCAA
>JAHEHM010000040.1 GCA_024644585.1 Porticoccaceae bacterium
CGCGCCGTGGTTCAAAATCGTCCAATGGCCTCAGCCGTAGGTATCAATACCTCCATGGTTGATCGCATGACCTTTGCCTTAGGTTGCGGTATTGCCGGTGTCGCCGGTAGCGCTTTCACAATGATCGGCTCAACAGGTCCAACCTCCGGTCAGCTATATATAGTTGATACCTTTATGGTGGTTGTATTTGGTGGTGCTGCCAATTTACTCGGCACAATCGCATCAGCCTTCACAATTTCCCAAGCGCAAACAATTCTCGAATTCTTTATGAGTGGTTCTATAGCCAAAGTTCTTACTCTAGGTCTAGTGGTGGGCATATTAATGCTTCGTCCGCAGGGTCTTTTTGTTCTCAAGATTCGCAAATAGGAGCATCACTACAATGACTAATTCTTCATCACAACGTCTGCTAACTCCCAAAGAAATAGGCAGCTATGCTTTCTTAGCCCTTATTCTGTTAGTGGTACTGCCCATGTCTATGGATGTGTTTCGACTCAATCTAGTGGGCAAATACTTAAGTTATACCTTTGTCGCTATGAGCCTAGTTTTATGCTGGGGTTACGGCGGTATTCTAAGCCTCGGTCAGGGAATATTCTTTGGCCTCGGTGGTTACTGTATGGCGATGTTCTTAAAACTTGAAGCCTCAAGCCCAGAAAACACCGCTATCCAATCTACCCCTGGTATCCCAGACTTTATGGACTGGAACCAGCTGACCGCCCTGCCCTGGTTTTGGGAACCGTTCAATAATCTTGGACTCACGCTTCTCGCGGTCGTCCTAGTACCTGGACTGTTTGCATTTGTTATTGCTTTAGCTATGTTCAAACGTCGAGTAGGTGGTGTTTACTTCGCGATTATCACACAGGCAGTAGCGGCAATTTTGACCATCCTTATTGTGGGTAGTCAGGGCATGACCGGGGGCATTAACGGTATTACTGATCTGCGCACACTACTGGGTTGGGATATCCGTACTGACGACGCTAAGTTTATTCTTTATTTTGTCTGCGTTTTCTTCCTATTCGCCTGCTTATTACTCTGCCAGTTCATTCTTAAATCTAAGTTGGGGCGACTTTTGGTCGCGGTTCGCGATACCGAGGAGCGAGTGCGTTTCTCTGGTTACAACGTCGATAACTTTAAAATCTTTGTCTTCACCTTTGCTGCCATGCTGTCAGCCATAGGTGGTGCGATGTTTACCCTTCAAGTTGGCTTTATGTCACCAAGCTTCGTCGGCATTGTCCCTTCTATTGAAATGGTCATCTTCTGTGCAGTTGGCGGTCGCCTATCATTATTTGGTGCTGTCTATGGTGTTCTATTGGTGAATTTTGCCAAGACCACCCTTTCAGAAGCGATGCCAGAAGTATGGTTATTCGCATTAGGCGCGTTGTTTATCGCCGTAGTCTCAATCTTCCCAGATGGTCTTGCTGGACTTTACAAAACTTATTTAGAACCCACTGTCGACAAGATATTTGGGCCTCTCTATAAGAAATTTAAACAAATACTTCCGTCTCGCGGCAGTGCTGTTAAATCTAACTAAGGAGCATTAATTATGAGTGATAAAGACTTTGTTTTAGCGGTTGAAGGCTTGACCGTTTCCTTTGATGGATTTAAAGCAGTAAATGACTTTTCTTTCTATGTAGAAGAGAACGAAATACGCGTCATTATTGGACCCAATGGGGCAGGTAAAACCACTGTTTTGGATCTAATCTGTGGCAAAACCAAATCCACTGAAGGCTCGATTAAGTTCTGTGGCAAAGAGCTCACCAAAATGTCAGAACACGGCATTGTTCATGCGGGCGTTGGAAGAAAATTTCAAAATCCATCCGTTTACGAAGACTTAACTGTTTTCGAAAATCTTGAATTGTCCTACCCAAAAGGGCGCAATGTTTTTGGCGCACTAGGCTTTAAGCGCAGCCAAGAGGTTCTTGACGCGATTCAAGAAACTGCAGAAATGGTGTTCTTAGTCGAGATGCTAGATCAATCAGCAGCCTTACTAAGCCATGGCCAGAAGCAATGGTTAGAGATTGGCATGCTATTAATCCAAAATCCTAGCCTGTTAATGCTAGATGAGCCAGTAGCCGGGATGTCAGTGGCAGAGCGCAAAAAAACCGCTGAGTTACTGCGCAAAATCACCAAAGATCGTTCAGTGATCGTTATTGAGCATGATATGAATTTTGTTGCGGATATTGCAAACCGAGTGACCGTTATGCATCAGGGTAAATTGCTCTCTGAAGGCAGTATGAATCACGTCCAAAATGACCCGAAAGTGGTCGAAGTTTACCTAGGTCATTAAGGAGCCCTAATTATGTTGAAACTCAACAATTACAACGTTGCCTATGGTCAAAGTCGGGTAATAAACGATATGAACCTTGAGATAGGCGAAGGTGAAATTATTTCACTGGTGGGTCGTAACGGCATGGGTAAAACCACGCTATTAAAATCTTTAATTGGCATGGTTCCACAGGAATCTGGTCAGATTCTTCTCGATGGTGAAGATATTAGTGCGCAGCAAAGTCATGAGAGAGTTGCCAGCGGTATTGGCTTTGTACCTCAGGGTCGAATGATTTTTTCGACCATGACAGTGACTGAAAACATTGTTACTGGCTTAACCACCACAGGTGAGAAAAAAGTCCCTGAAGACCTATACGACCTCTTCCCAGTTCTCAAAGAAATGGGTAAGCGTAGAGGGGGTAACTTATCTGGTGGTCAGCAACAACAACTGGCTATTGCCCGAGCATTGGCAAGCCGACCTAAGCTTTTGGTTCTAGACGAACCTACTGAGGGTATTCAGCCCTCAATTATTAGAGAAATGGCGCAAACATTGCGACGAATTCGCGATGAGCGTGGTTTGACCATTTTGGTGTCAGAGCAGGTTCTAAGCTTTGCCTTAGACGTTTCCGACAAAGTTATGGTTATTGAAAAAGGTGACATTGTTCACCAAGAATCTAGTGCGGAGGCTGATCAGAAAAAGATCGCAGCTTATCTGTCCGTTTAACAATTTTATTTTGCAGGAGTAAAATTATGGCTGAAACAATTATCAAAATCGATTTAAAAGAAAGTCCCTACAACAACGAGAACATACACAATCGCTGGCACCCAGATATCCCTATGGTGGCCACAGTTAAACCCGGCGATGATTTTATCGTTGAGTGCTATGACTGGACCGGTGGTCAAATTAAGAACGATGATTCCGCAGAAGATGTGCGAGATGTCGATCTAGGTCAGGTTCACTTTTTGTCTGGCCCAATTGAAGTCGAAGGTGCCCAACCCGGTGACCTACTTCAGGTTGAAATTCTTGATATTGGTACCTTTGAAGAATCCAACTGGGGCTTTAATGGCTTCTTTAGTAAAAATAATGGCGGTGGCTTTTTAACCGAACATTTCCCTGATGCTCAAAAGTCTATTTGGGATTTTAATGGAATGTTCACCAAATCTCGTCATATTCCTGGCGTCGAATTTGCCGGCTGTCTTCACCCTGGGCTGATTGGCTGTCTACCAGATAAAAAAATGCTTGATGAATGGAATGCTCGTGAAAAAGAATTATTTGAGACTGAGCCAGAGCGCATTCCCGCTCTAGCAGCTCTTCCCGAAGCGCGTGTTGCACATATGGGTAAAATGACGGGTGAAGCACGCGATGCGGCCGCTGAAGAAGGAGCGCGAACTGTTCCCCCTCGTGAGCATGGTGGTAACTGTGACATTAAAGACTTAACCCGTGGTTCAACGGTCTACTTCCCTGTTTATCAAGACGGTGCCGGCCTTTCTGTAGGTGACTTACACTTTAGCCAAGGCGATGGTGAAATCACCTTCTGTGGTGCTATCGAAATGGCAGGCTGGATTCATATGCGTGTTAATTTAATCAAAGATGGTATGTCAAAATATGGCATTAAAAATCCTATCTTTAAGCCGAGTCCGATGGTGCCAAAGTATGATGACTATCTCATCTTCGAGGGTATCTCTGTGGATGAAGGCGGCAAACAGCATTACCTGGATGTCCACGTTGCCTATCGCCAAGCCTGTCTCAATGCCATTAACTATATGACTAAGTTTGGCTATACCGAGGCCCAAGCCTATGCGATTTTAGGTTGTGCGCCCGTTCAAGGTCATATTAGTGGAGTGGTTGATATACCCAATGCCTGTGCCACATTATGGTTGCCAACGGATGTCTTTGACTTTGATATTCAGCCTGGTGCAGATGGCCCAAGTAAGGGTGTTGATAACCAAGGGAAAGACATACCTAAAGCCCCTGACTTGGTTTAATAGGAGAAATCTATGCCCCTTTACGAATATAAGTGTAAAGAACACGGAGTATTCTCTGAATTAGCCACTATTGCTGATATGGAAAAGCCGGTTAACTGTCCTCAATGCGGAACTATGTGTGCGCGGGTACTCACTTTGCCGCCCCATATAGCGACAATGCTAAAGGAAACCAAAGTGGCTATGGAGCGCAATGAAAAAGCGCAACATCAGCCTGTGGTGTCGACATTGGATAGGCGGGAAAATGATCATGAGCATTCTTCAACCTGCGGCTGTAGTAGTAAAAAGAAAAGTAACCTTTTCTATACAGCTGATGGCAATAAGATGTTTCCCTCAATGCGGCCTTGGATGATAAGCCACTAACTAGAAACCTCGATAAAACTGGCAGTAGTTGACTCTACTGTCAGTTTTTATTTTTCTAGAATTCTTTAAAAGCCCTAGCGCTTAATACTCTTGATTAACTGATCAGCTATTTTTTCATCAACCATATTAAACCAGCTCAACTCAGGGTATTGCTCACCTGCCGCTTTAAAACAGCAAAGTAAAAAATCTCGGGGATTGCGTCCAGAATTATCACCACCCATATGGAAGGGAGTTGCTGTATTAGCCATCCATATTTCTCGCAACTGACGCACCAAGTTTTTCTCAACAAATCGATTGGCTCGCTCTGCAGAAAAATTACTACCGCCTTCAATCAGTTTATTTAAAGTATCATTCATGGTCGAAAGTCGATAAGCCATTTTTCCGGCAGGATGAGGAAGGCTTTCCAGTAATTTCATAGCTTTTTGCAGGTGAAATTGAGACTCAATATAAAGTCGACGATTATCCTCAGCCTCACCCCCAAGCTCAGACAGTGATAGCAGAATATAATCAGAGAACGCCATTTGAATAGCTGCCTCGAATTCCTCCAGAGTCATTCGCCGGAATCCATAATTTGCCATTACCTGAGTAAGCGCCTCAGAGCTAAAAAGTGGTTTAAGAACAAATTTATTGACCAATTACTCAACCTCGATTAATATTAAACATAGCAAAGGCATGCTTTAACTGCCTCGCATTGATCATGCGTTAAAAGACCGCTTATTCCTTTATCCGAGCTCAACCAAAAAGCTCACAGGAGAAGTGTTATGAAAAACGTAAAAAATTCAATTGTATACCGTGGTGTAACTCAAACTCGTAAGTCAATTTCTGACAGCGGAAACCGTCGCAGTCTTTCTAAAACTTATCGTGGCTCTACTTACAAAACATTACCCAAAGAGTCGCATAAGCCATGCGAGCACACCTACAGAGGCAGCATCTTTGTTGCCTAAATACTAACCCAATGTTGCATTAATGTAGCTAGGTTAGCATCAAAAAAGCCGGGATCAAAATCTCGGCTTTTTTTTAGTTTTATTGTCCAAAATTGGTGCAATTAAAGGTGGTTTTGCACCACTGCTGTGCTGTTTTCAACGGTTTTTAATTATTTTATCAATTTCATTTTCACTGACAATTTCTGATGGTAGGCTTTAAATAATCCAACAGAGACTCAACCATTTTCTTATGCAAGATTCCAGTAAAATTGAACAACGCGATCGATGGCAAGCCGAGCTTAAATTAGACTATCAACTAAAGGGCGATAAAACCTGTTTAGCTAAAAAATCTCAAAAAGGCCCCCTCACCGTTCAAAGACCCTTTTACCCTGAAGGTGGTATTTGCCATAACTATATTCTGCATCCGCCTGGAGGGGTTGTGGGCGGCGATCAGCTGCAAATAACACTCAAGGCTAATCAGGGAGCTCATAGCCTTATCACAACTCCAGGGGCTACAAAGTTTTATCGATCAAAAGCTGACCTCGAAAGCCAGCAAACACAGACTATTTCCGTCGATAGCAATGCAGTTGTCGAATGGCTTCCGCAGCAAAATATTTTCTTCAGTGGTGCTAGGTCTCGCCTCAACACAGTGATTGATATTCAAGAAGGCGGTAAATTTATTGGCTG
This sequence comes from Porticoccaceae bacterium, assembly GCA_024644585.1. Taxonomy (GTDB): domain Bacteria; phylum Pseudomonadota; class Gammaproteobacteria; order Pseudomonadales; family Porticoccaceae; genus HTCC2207. Next base: position 6,219 of record JAHEHM010000040.1, read on the forward strand.
GGAAATGCATTGTTTTGGACGCCCGGCTAATCAAGAAGGCTTTGATGAGGGCACTATCAAAAGCTGCACCCAAATAATAATCAACAATGAACTTAGATTAGTCGAACAATTAAACACCGAAGGCAACACCTTATCCCAGTCAGCCTGTGGGCTTCGCGATCATTCCATGCAGGCTAGCCTGATGGCCGCCCCCTTTTCTGAGGCTCACAAAGAGAAGTTGGAACAGTTATTGCAAGATTATCCCTATAAAGATTTGATTGGCCTCACATTGGTCGATGAAATTTTGGTTATCAGAGTACTGGGTGATCGTGTAGAGCCCATATTCGATATTTTTATTAGCCTTTGGTCCGCACTTCGATCTGAATGGCTACAACTATCAGCGTGCCCGCCACGCATATGGGATACATAAGTACTAACCATGGAACTAACGCCCCGCGAAAAAGACAAATTACTGCTATTTACAGCATCAATGTTGGCCCAACAACGCAGAGCAAGGGGCCTTAAACTCAACTACCCAGAGGCAGTTGCACTGATCAGTGCCGCTATCGTCGAGGGTGCCCGAGATGGTCGTACTGTAGCTGAACTCATGGACTATGGCCGTACATTACTCTGTGCCGAAGATGTTATGCCCGGTATCCCAGAGATGATTCATGACGTCCAAGTTGAAGCCACATTCCCCGATGGCACCAAGCTTGTCACTGTTCACAACCCGATAGTCTAGGAGCCCCAGTCGATGATTCCAGGAGAACTGATAACTGCCGAAGGTGAAATAATCCTCAATGAGGGCAAACAGCTGACTAAGGTTAGCGTTGCTAATATAGGTGATCGCCCCATTCAAATAGGCTCTCACTACCATTTTTATGAGGCCAATGAGGGGTTGATTTTTGATCGAGATAAAACCCTTGGCTTTCGCCTCAATATCGCCTCAGGTACGGCTGTTCGCTTTGAGCCTGGACAGGAACGTACAGTAGAGCTGGTTGAATTTGCTGGCGATCGAAAAATATACGGATTCCAAGGCAAGGTAATGGGAAAACTGCCTGATAACAACACAGGTAATTCCTAGGAGAACGCCATGCCAAGATCTATTTCAAGACAAGCCTATGCAGAGATGTTCGGTCCCACTACCGGCGATAAACTGCGTCTTGCGGACACTGAGCTTTTTTTACAGGTCGAAAAAGACTTCACCCAGTATGGTGACGAGGTCAAATTTGGTGGCGGTAAAACCATTCGTGATGGTATGGGCCAGAGCCAAAGAGTGAGTGCAGACACGGTAGATTTGGTGATCACTAATGCGGTCATTATTGACCATTGGGGAATCATTAAAGCAGACGTAGGGATTAAAAATGGTCGTATTTTCGCTGTAGGTAAAGCTGGCAATCCAGACACCCAAAGCAACGTTGATATTATCATTGGACCGGGCACGGAAGTTTTAGCCGGTGAGGGACATATTCTTACTGCAGGCGGTGTTGATGCTCATATTCACTTTATCTGCCCACAACAAATTGATGAAGCGCTAATGTCGGGTGTCACTACCATGCTTGGCGGTGGAACCGGTCCCGCCACAGGCACTAATGCCACCACCTGTACGCCCGGGCCCTGGAATATTCATCGCATGCTCGAGGCAGCGGATACTTTGCCCATGAATATTGGTCTAATGGGTAAGGGTAACGCCAGTCAACCCGAACCATTAAGAGAACAGATAGCCGCTGGAGCCATGGGGTTAAAGTTACATGAAGATTGGGGTACCACGCCCGCCTCAATTAATGAATGCTTAAATGTCGCCGATGAAACTGATATCCAAGTGGCCATTCATACCGACACACTGAATGAATCCGGCTTTGTTGAATCAACCCTTGATGCAATTAATGGCCGAACTATTCATACCTATCATACCGAGGGTGCTGGCGGCGGGCATGCGCCAGACATTATCAAAGCCTGTGCAGAATCCAACGTACTGCCTTCATCAACAAACCCAACCCGCCCATACACAGTCAATACCGTAGATGAGCATCTCGATATGCTTATGGTATGTCATCATCTGGATCCAAATATTGCAGAAGATGTAGCCTTTGCAGAATCACGGATTCGACGTGAAACCATTGCCGCCGAAGATATCCTGCATGACCTGGGGGCGTTCTCTATGATCGCCTCAGATTCTCAGGCTATGGGTCGTGTGGGTGAGGTTATTATTAGAACCTGGCAAACCGCCCATAAAATGAAAGTTCAACGCGGCCCCTTAGCTGAAGATTCTAGCGAAAATGATAACCATCGCATCAAGCGGTATATCGCTAAGTACACCATTAACCCAGCCATAGCCCATGGTATCTCTCATGAAGTGGGTTCTATCGAAGCGGGGAAGTTAGCTGACTTAGTTTTATGGAAGCCAGCATTTTTTGGCACAAAACCATCCACTATTATTAAGGGCGGAATGATTGCGGCAGCACCTATGGGTGATCCAAACGCATCGATCCCCACCCCACAACCGGTGCACTACAGACCCATGTTTGGCGCTATGGGCAACGCTTGCAGCAACACCTCTATGCTGTTTTTGTCCGGTGCCGCTGCGCAGTCAGGTGTTAATTATCAACTAGGGCTTAAAAGCTTGATTGGCACCGTGAAGAATTGTCGCTCCGTGACCAAAGAGCAGATGCTTTTGAATAACTACCAGCCAAAAATCGAAGTTGACTCACAAACCTATGAAGTAAGAGCTGATGGACAGCTTCTGGTTTGCGAACCCGCCACTGAAGTGCCCATGGCACAACGCTATTTCTTATTTTAATTGAGCTTCTATGATACGTATTACAGAAATACTTGAATCCAAGGCTTCGCCCTCAGCAACGCTTAGCCTGCCGATTAATTCCCGCGTCAAAAGTCGCATTAAAGTGACTCTCGATGATGGCCGTGAAGCCGGACTTTTTTTGCCCAGAGGAAAAATTCTTCGCAACGGTGACCTAGTGGTTAGCGAAGAGGGCCTAGTGGTTGAAATCAAAGCCGCACCCGAATTAGTCTCGACAGTTACCAGTGATAACCCCCATGCGTTGGCTGTAGCTAGCTATCATCTGGGCAATCGCCATGTGCCTTTGCAGGTTCAACCTACATGGCTTCGCTATCTGCATGATCATGTTTTAGATGACATGGTTAAAGGCTTAGGCCTGAGTGTTAAGACTGAAACAGCACCTTTTGAACCTGAGGCTGGCGCCTATCAGAGTAGCGCTAACGGCCACCATCATCATTAACCCAAAATTTTAAAATCTACAGGCAGAATTATGAAAAAACTTGTGAACAGCTTATTTTTTACAGCGACCTATTTGCTTAGTCATGTAGCCCATGCTCATGGGGCCCATGGAGCAGAAACTCATCTTATGCACTTATTAACTGAGCCACAGCATCTGTTTGGCTTCACAGCTATTAGTGCCGGTCTTGGTCTATTTATACTGTTACGAAAAAACCAGACTCAATAGTAACCATGACTGATAGCAACATTGCAGAGCTGAGACTTTATCAGCTTATTAGCCCCTCATTACCCATTGGGAGTTTTACCTACTCCCAAGGTTTAGAGTGGGCCATAGAAGCGCAGTGGATAACTGATACTCCAAGCCTCAAGCATTGGCTACAAAGCATGCTGAATCACAGTATTATGACCCTTGAACTACCTGTGTTAATTCGCCTGATGGAAGCTTTTAAGCAAAAAGACGATGCCAGTGTTGTGCGCTGGACGCAGTGGTTAATTGCCTGCAGAGAAACCTCAGAGTTACGCAAAGAAGAGCATCAACGAGGCGCTGCACTCACGCGATTATTACCCAATTTAGGGGTTTCAATTCCAGAGAATATAGCCGCCTATGTCAAAAAATGTCAGCTTACTGGGTTTGCGCTAGCCGCTTGCCAGTGGGGAATTGACACCCATAAACTCTGTTATGGCTACTGTTGGGGCTGGTTAGAAAATATCGTATTAGCCGGTGTAAAACTGATTCCCTTAGGCCAAACCGATGGTCAACAGATTATGTTTGAACTAGCTGAACATATTCCCGCCTCAGTACAACAGGCAATGACCATCAAAGATTTTGATATTCATAGCTCCACACCGGCACTGGCTATTGCTAGTAGTCGCCATGAAACTCAATACACCCGATTATTTAGATCATAAACAAGGAAAAACCTATGTCTGCAGTTGATCATTCCACAGCACCTCTCAGAATTGGCGTTGGTGGCCCTGTTGGTTCCGGTAAAACCGCCCTGCTTGAAGCCCTATGTAAATCTATGAGAGACACCTACAACTTAGCTGTGGTGACCAATGATATTTACACTCAAGAAGATGCAAAAATACTCACTCGCGCCGAAGCTCTTGAAGCTGACCGCATTATTGGCGTAGAAACTGGCGGCTGTCCTCATACTGCCATTCGAGAAGATGCCTCAATGAATTTGGCAGCGGTGGAAGAACTCAGCAATCAGCATGCAGGTCTCGATTTAATTTTTATTGAAAGTGGCGGCGATAACCTCAGCGCTACCTTTAGTCCCGAGCTGGCAGATATTACGATTTATGTGATTGATGTGGCCTCCGGTGAAAAAATTCCCCGCAAAGGAGGGCCCGGTATTACCAAAGCAGACTTATTAGTGATTAATAAAATCGATCTCGCACCCTATGTAGGAGCCAGTTTAGAGGTCATGGACAGTGACACTAAAAGAATGCGACCCAACACCCCCTATGTTTTTAGTAACCTGCATGATGGCACGGGGCTAGAGGATATTATTGCCTTTATTATAGATAAAGGCATGTTAAGCAGTTAAAAACTTTAATCAGGAATTGCAGCTTGGATGTAGCTTTCAATCGCTGTGGCGGTTGATCGCTCTGCAGTTTCTGCAACCACAGCCGTGATTAAGCTATCACCTCTTAAACCGAACAGATACCGCAACAACAATAAGCCATCGGTAAGGGCGTCCACCTCATTGCTGTTATCAATATCCCCATTAGAATGCATAGTTTCAATGCGGGCTTTAATATCTTCATTGGTCAATGGCGTATCATCGGCAACCACAGAATCAAGTAAGTCCTCATCGCGAAGACCAAACATATAACGCAACATCAATAGGCCATCAGTGAGGGCATCCGCCGAACCATTTCCATCAAGATCCCAGCTATTTAATAGCCCCACAGTAGAATCAAGCGGTGCGTGATCGTAGATATCTATAACACCATCATTATCATCATCTAGATCAGTATTATTGCCTATACCGTCGCCATCCGTATCTAGGCTTTCGTTCGCATTAAAAGGAAAAGCGTCCTCAGTATCGCTGACGCCATCATTATCGTCATCCATATCTATCTGATCGAGAATGCCATCATTATCTGAATCACGATCAATCACAGCCGCCAAAGTGACTGGTGTCGGCGAATTAGCCCCATTGTGAATAATGGAAAAGCTATCGGTGAACCCACCCAAGGATAAATCAGTGGTATCCAAAACAATATTGGAACATTGCATAGACCCAGACTCCAGATAGCCGTTATCGCCCAGCCAAGTAACCCCATTGGGTGTCAGGCTGTCATACAATTCAATTTGAAACTCGCCATTATTGGTTAAGCAAAATTCTAAAGAAGCCTGCTGAGACAATTCAATAACACCCCAATTAAGTATTTCAGTATTTAATTCCAAGCTAGGTTTAATGTTGGTAGGTATTTCTGATGAGGCAAAACCAATAAATGCATAGAACGGGTTAATTTCTCTGACTGCATTACTATTCGTTGACGGACTATAGTCGTCGAGTTCGACAATATAGGTAAATTCCCCACCGTCTTCAGAGTAAGAAAACACAATGCCAGAATCATCCGCCGTAAACGACGGCGAACCCCAGGCGCCCTGTTGGTTGCTAGTGCCATCGGGGTCTGCAATCATTTGTGACTGACCTGTCTCAAGGGAATACAACATAACTGAGGAGTTAACCTCACCATTTTCAGCATACTCACCCATATCAAAGGTAATATATTGGTCAGTTAGATTACTGAAGGCAGGGTAGCCAATATCAACTCTTAAGGGCTGAGCGGGAAACGGGAATGTCAAAGCGCCAGAATTTATATCTAAAATCCCAATAGCCCAAAAAGAGTCCTCACTATCAAAACCACAGCCAACAGCACCCAAGGCACAGGTTAAATAATCAAAAACTATATAGCGACTAGTGGGATCAAACCGCAGGGTATCAATAAATTCTACCGCGGGTTCAATAGCTTGCTGACCATAATTGGGCAATACCACATCAAAAGATGATATCTCGCCAGTTTCAGAATTGATGATATTAATAATCGGTTGATTCCGGTCAGCAATAGCGACTAATTTCCCCTGATGGTCACCAGAGATATTGGCAATGCCTGTGCCGTCATCTAATAACTCCTCACCACTGCCATTGCTATTGGTTAGATAAAATTCACCGGTTATTCTTTGATAGATTATTTCAAATTCGCTATTTGGGAACACCACTAATGAGGGTCTACGGTAATTTGATAGCTCGATCGTCATGGGGCCAA
>JAHEHM010000042.1 GCA_024644585.1 Porticoccaceae bacterium
TAATGCCGGCAAGATCCAGCAATCCGTAATTTCTTTGGTCTTTCAGTTCTTTGTAATCAACTTTCAGATAGCCCGGATGGGTATCAATAGTTGTATTAGGCTCAAATTTACCGCTTTCTAACGCCGCTAAAATTGTAAATGGCTTAACCGTAGAGCCCGGCTCCATAATATCGGTCATGGCTCGATTTCTCACCGAACCCGGAATTAACTTTGAACGATCGTTTGGATTAAAGGAGGGTTGATTCACCATAGCGAGCACTTCACCGGTCTCAACATCCAAAACCACCACTGAGCCTGACTTAGCATTATGCTTGTCTACCGCCTTTTCAAGTGCACGGTGAGCGGCATACTGAATTCGCAAATCAATACTTAATCGCAAATTTTCACCTGCGTGCGCTGGCTTAATCAGCGAAATATCCTTAATTACTCGGCCCTTATTGTCTTTGATGACTTTTTTAGACCCTGCTTTACCCGTCAGCCATTCGTTATAGGCAAGCTCCATACCCTCAATGCCTACTTCATCAATATTGGTAAAACCCACTAACTGTGAGGTCACTTCACCGGCTGGATAAAAGCGTTTAAATTCCTGACGACCCTCAATGCCTGATATACCCAAATCGAGAACACGCTGAGCCTCGTTTACTGGCAGCTGTCTCGCCAAATACATAAATGATTTATTGCGATATCTTTTAAGGCGCGCGCTAAGCTGTGGAAAACTCACCTCCAGCGCATTAGATAATTTTATGAGATCTTCTTCAGAGGCCAGCTTGTTAACTAGCTTTGGATTGGCAATCAGTGAGGTCACTGGCGTACTGACCGCTAGAGGTTCACCATTGCGGTCGGTTATAAGCCCACGATAAGCAGGAATTGGCACACGACGAATAGAACGCGCATCGCCCTCATCCTGAAGAAAATCAACACCAAACTCTTCATCGGGCATTATTTGTAACTGAGCTATATGGGTGGCGAGCAAAATCGGCAGAGAGAAAAGCCCCGACATTACTAAAAAGTAACGCCATCTGGGGATTAACTTTTGCGACTGTTGCTGGGTCACATTTTTACCTTTGCCTTAAAAAAATAGAGCTTTACGCCCGCGTATTTTTATTATTGTCTTACCATAATTATTTCACTGGCCTCTGGCGTACGCATATTTAACTCGTCTGCCGCCATACCCTCTACCCGCTGCAATGAACCCACTGCACTTTGCTCTAGAAGGTATCTGCCATACTCAACCTGTAACTGGTTTGCCTCTCGTTGCATTGCCGTCAACTGACCATAGGTCTGACGATAGGTGTGACTGTAATGAGTTACCGCCAATGCACTGGCAACAACTGCGAGCCACAACAAACCAATTTTTACGACGCTAAAATCAGACATCTGATCAAGCTACTCGTTCCGCGATACGCATTACCGCACTGCGTGATCGCACATTATTTTCTACCTCAATCGCTGCCGGCTTGATGGCCTTACCTACCTTGACCAACCGAACACCGCGATCTACATCAGGAATCGGTATATTCTTTGGCAATTTAATTCCACGCTCCTGATCGCGAATAAAACGTTTTACTCGTCGATCCTCCAAAGAGTGAAAACTTATCACTACCAATCTGCCGCCTACTGTCAGGCTATCAATCACCTGTTGAAGTAAATCTTCTAAATCAGCTAACTCGCGATTAATAAAAATCCTTATTGCCTGAAACGCCTTGGTTGCAGGATGCTTGCCCCGCTCCCATGCTGGGTGCGCATCAGCTAATATTTTGGCTAACTGCACTGTTCGCTCAATCGGCTTTTCGGCACGCTCTCGCACTATGGCCGCCGCCATTCGTCTTGCAAAACGCTCTTCACCATATTCCTTAATCACCTTAGAAATATCCTGCTCATCTGCTGAGGCCAGCCATTCCGCTGCTGATAAGCCCTTGCTGGTATCCATACGCATATCCAAAGGACCATCACGCAAAAAACTAAAGCCACGCTCAGCTACATCCAGTTGTGGGGAAGAAACACCCAAATCCAACAGAACGCCTGCGACCTCACCATGCTTTCCCGCTTGCTTAACAATCTCGGCAAGCTCAGCAAAACTGGCATGCACCAGCGTTAATCGGTCTTCCTCCGCAAATCGGGACTGCCCCGCCGCAATTGCATCCAAATCCTTATCAATAGCGATAACCGAGCCCTTCTCCGACAGTCTAGATAACAGCTCAGCCGTATGACCGCCTCGACCAAATGTGCCATCTATGTATAAACCGTCTGCATCAATCGCTACGCCATCAACAGCCTCTTTCAAAAGCACCGTTGAATGCTCGGCCGCACTCGCCTCTTCGGCGCTAAACCCCTCTACCATGATAGGTTTTTAAGTGCATCGGACATGCTTTCTTTGTCCATAAGCATTTCGCGATAAGTTGCTTGGGATTTCTCACGCTCTGCATTCCAGTTGGCTTCAGACCAAATCTCTAGGCGCTGAGTTCGCCCTACTAAAACAAGTTTTTTATCAAGCTCCGCATAGCCACGCAACTCGGTAGGAATCAAAATTCGGCCACTGCCATCAACCTGCAGATCTTTTGCCTGACCCACAACAAACCGACTGAGCATTTCGCCCAAATCATCCATAGCCGGCAGTGCCGCAACTTTTTCCTCAAAATTTTTCCATTCGGGTAATGGCGAGAGTGTTAAACAAGGCGATTTCATATCAATAGTGATCACCAGCTCGCTTTTGCAAACTGTATCCAGTAGGGCGCGATATCGAGTCGGAATTGCCATCCGTCCCTTCGCGTCCATATTGATTGGATCACTACCTCTAAACATTTTTTACCCTTTCACTCCACTTTAGACCAAAAAAGATACACTTTTTGCCACTTTTACCCACAAATAGAGATTAAGATCAGCGGGCTTCAATGTCAAGGCGAATAGAAGGGAAAAAAACTAATAAAATCAGTTAGTTCCGGTAGGGTTGATAGGTGCCTAAAAGGGGGTTAAAAATTAACAAATATAAAACAGTCAGCTAAGACAGCAACTTAAAGTAACTTCTAGCTTTTAGTGGTTTTAAGAATATTTAGATCTATAAAATATATTTTATATTCTTTAAGGGGATAAAAAAAGCTTCTTTACCGACTCGTTTAGCCGCTGTAAAAAAACTTAAAAAAATAAGGTTGAGTTGGCCGATAAGCCGGGTTCTGTCGAGGACAATCATTCATCTGGGATAAACGTCACCGCTTACCTCAAGCGACCTACCCGTTTCCAACGCGGATCACGCCTAATGGAAACCTATTTGGTCTTGCTCCGAGTGGGGTTTACCATGCCGTTAACTGTTACCAGCAACGCGGTGCGCTCTTACCGCACCCTTTCAGCCTTACCTGTTCTCCTTACGGAGCCATCGGCGGTCTACTCTCTGCTGCACTTTCCGTAGGCTTTCGCCCCCCAGGCGTTACCTGGCACTCTATCCTATGGAGCCCGGACTTTCCTCTGTAGTACACCCTTTCAAACGCAAGCGAATGATCGAGACATTAGTACAGCGATTGCCTGGCCAACTCGGGCGCAAGGGTAACATGCAACAGACTGATAAAATAGATAAATTAAGACTACTTAGGTCTTACAAAGCGCCAATGAAAAATAAATAACGGGAAACAAATAAAGACTGCGACAAGAGATTTAAACAATGTTTGCTTATTTTTTCGGATCTCAGACTTTAGTGCCAACTGATAATTAACAAGCCTTTCTTCAGCTATTTGCTTATCAGACTTTGGTAGAAAGGGTTCGGGCTTTTTGATTTCTATAACCTCTGGAGATTCCAACATAAGGGGCTCTGCCAATAATGACGAAGGGTATTTATCAGGTTGGTACATCTCGTAAGACCATTTATCAAGTGTTATTTCAGGCTCTAACACCCCAACTAGGCCATATAAACCCATACCCAACCAAACAGAACAGCAGACTATGGCAACAAAGCAGACTAGAGAAGAATAAATCTCAAATACAGTTTTTTTCATATTTAAATCCTTTTAAATAAAAACGATACAAAACTAAACAAATAAAAAACTAATATTTATAAACTCTAGTTTTTAATTTTTTAAAAAGTACGACTATTTTTAAAACCACATAAAGTGACAGCGAATATGCAAAAGAACGCATAAAGCCTAAAATTGGCATAAGGTTTCTTCCTCCATCCCAAACCCAAAGATTAAAATATTTTTCGTATTCCATTGATCCCTCATGAAGAACTGATAACTTGTAATCTATATAGTGATCATAGACATACGCGAAGATAACTAACTCCAAATATAAAAATAAAAAGTTAAACAATGCTATTTTAAGATGACTAATATCCTGACCAAAAAATTTAGATAAATAAAAAACACCTATCGTAGTTGAAATGGCAGTTAGATAAAAACCGAAGCCATGCCATGCCAAACAAAAAGGGACTGTAATAACAGAAATCAGTATTACAAGCGTTTTTAAAATAGACTTGTTCATATTTAAATCCTTTTAAATATGCGATGAATAACAATTAATCACTTAATTATTAGATTAAGAACCTTTCAATAAAGGATGGTCTGCGGGCAGCTGGCGAGAAATCCACAGCGCCAACTTATGGCGCATATTAGGGTCACTAATTTGATCCTTAGCGAGGGGCTGAATAAGCTTATCTTCGACCAATACCTTGTAGATGAATTCCACCTTCAGTTTGACCGAATCATGAGACTCAATTTTACCGTAAGCGCGCTTCTGCGCATACACCGCACCTATTTGCAGTGCTTTTTTAACTAATTCTGGCTCGTTTGGAATTTTATTCATAATTAACCCTTAGTTAGATTAATAAGTTTAGTCTACAAAAACTCTCGCATTTCTAAATAGTCGCATCCAGCCACTATCTTCACCCCAATCCTCAGGGTGCCAAGAATTTAGAACGGTACGGAAAACCCGCTCCGGATGCGGCATCATTAAGGTTGCCCTTCCATCCGTTGAGGTTACACCAGTAATTCCATCAGGGGAACCATTGGGGTTAGCGGGGTACTTGGATGCCACTGATAAGTTATTTTCTAAGTAGCGCATGGCAATCTGATTAGACTGTTGCAAACTAGTCAAAGCCTCTGGACTAGCAAATTCAGCGCGACCCTCACCATGAGATACCGCAATTGGCATATAAGAGCCCGCCATACCCTGCATAAGAATAGAGGGCGACTCTTCCACTCTTACCAACGAAAAACGCGCTTCAAATTGCTCGGACAGATTGCGTACAAATCGCGGCCAAAGCTCAGCACCCGGTATAAGAGTTTTAAGATTTGACAGCATCTGACAACCATTACACACACCTAAACTAAAAGTTTCTGGACGATGGAAAAATTGCTCAAACTGATCGCGTAGCTGATTATTAAATAAGACTGTTTTGGCCCAACCCTCGCCAGCACCTAAGACATCACCATAGGAGAAGCCACCACAGGCCACCAAGCCAGAAAAATCTTGGAGTGATTGGCGTTCAGCAAGCAGGTCGCTCATATGCACATCTACCGCACTAAAGCCTGCGCGATCAAAGGCAGCCGCCATTTCTAAATGACTGTTAACACCCTGCTCCCGCAGGATAGCCATTTTAGGCTTTGCGCCTTTCTGAATATAGGGCGCACTAATATCTTCAGCGGGATCATAGCTAAGCTTGGCAGATAAGCCCGCATCAGCATTGGCAATGCGATCAAACTCTTCTTTAACGCAATCGGCATTATCTCGGCGCGATGCGATTTGATAAGAGGTACGACTCCAATGCTCTTGCAAATCAGCCCGGGTTTTAGAAAACAACAGGTCACCATCGCGACTAATATCGATACTATCTGCCTTATTGACGGTTCCTAGGGCATAGGCCTGAATATTAGCCAGTGCAAACTGCTCTAACACTTCAGCTGCGTGATCACTATGCACCTGAACAACCGCACCTAACTCTTCATTAAATAAAACCGCTAAATCATCATTATCCAAAGCACCAATATCTACAGAAACACCGGTATGCCCGGCAAAGGCCATTTCGGTAAGCGTAGTAAATAAACCGCCATCAGAGCGATCATGATAGGCCAGCAATTTTTCTTCTTCTAATAGCGCCTGAATGGTATTAAAAAAGGCTTTTAGGCTATCGGCATCATCAACATCCGGAGCCACGCTACCCATCTTAGAATACACCTGCGCCAAAATTGAACCACCTAAGCGATTGCTACCGGCACCCAAATCAATCAAAATTAATTGCGTTTCGTCTGCAATATCCTGCAACTGAGGCGTCACCGTTTTGCGCACATCAGTCACCGGAGAAAAGCCAGTAATAACCAAGGACAAAGGCGCAGTCACTGATTTATCTTCACCCTGATCCTGCCAAGCGGTTCGCATCGACATACTATCTTTACCCACCGGTACTGTAATACCTAATTTGGGACAAAGATCCATTCCCACCGCTTCAACGGTACGATAGAGTTTTTCGTCTTCACCTGCTGAACCGGCAGCACACATCCAGTTAGCAGAGAGTTTAATATCTTTAATATCAGCGATTCGGGTGGAGCAAATATTAGTAATCGCCTCACCAATCGCCATGCGACCCGATGCCGGCGCATTGATTAACGCCAACGGGGTGCGCTCACCCATAGCCATCGCCTCACCTGCATAACTATCGAAGGTCACTGTAGTTACCGCACAGTCAGCTACCGGCACCTGCCAAGGGCCTACCATTTGATCGCGAGCCACCATACCGGTTACTGAGCGGTCACCAATGGTAATCAAAAAACTTTTACTGGCCACAGCTGGGTGCTGTAATACCCGAATTACTGCCTCGTTAATATTTAAATACTGCGTACCAAAATCATCACCTGCTAGCTCTAACTTTTCAGCCGAACGATGCATTTTTGGCGCCTTGCCAAAGAGCACGGACATTGGCAAATCAACGGGATTATTATCAAACTGCTGATCTGTAACCTTAATCGCCTTATCTTCAGTGGCCTCACCTACTACGGCAAATGGGCATCTTTCACGCTGACAGATAGCTTCAAAACGCTGAATGTCTTCAGGCTTAACTGCTAGCACATAGCGTTCCTGAGCTTCATTACACCAGATTTCAACCGGTGACATTCCCGGCTCATCATTGGGCACTTTTCGTAAATCAAATACACCACCAGTACCGCCATCTTTGACTAGCTCGGGTAATGCATTAGAAAGACCACCTGCCCCCACATCATGGATAAAGGCAATCGGATTGGTATCCCCTAACTGCCAGCATTGATCGATCACTTCCTGACAGCGACGCTCAATTTCAGGGTTTTGACGTTGCACCGAGGCAAAATCTAAATCTGCAGAACTACTACCCGTAGTCATACTAGAGGCAGCCCCACCCCCCAAACCAATCAACATGGCTGGTCCACCTAGCACCACTAATTTTGCACCGGGTTCAAATTCAGGTTTATCGACATGCTCTTCACGAATATTGCCGTAGCCACCGGCAATCATTATCGGCTTGTGATAGCCGCGACGCTCACCGGCAAAATCAGCTTCAAAGGTACGAAAATAACCACAAAGATTAGGTCGGCCAAATTCATTATTAAACGCCGCACCACCAATGGGGCCCTCAACCATAATATCCAAGGCCGATACGATACGATCAGGCTTGCCGTAATTTTCTTCCCAAGGCTGAGTGTAGTTAGGGATTTGCAGGTTAGACACGGTAAAGCCAACCAAACCCACTTTTGGCTTAGAGCCACGACCTACCGCACCCTCATCGCGAATTTCTCCACCAGAACCCGTACCCGCACCAGAAAAAGGGGCAATAGCAGTCGGGTGATTATGGGTTTCAACCTTCATCAACAGATGCACAGGTTCCTGCGAGTAACCATATTGTTTAGACACTGGGTCAGGATAAAAGCGCCCGCCCATACTGCCAGCAACCACAGCGGCATTATCGGAATAAGCAGAGAGTACATTTTCGCCACCCAATTTATGAGTATTGCGAATCATGCCAAACAGACTGTTAGGCTGGTCTTCGCCATCTAGGGTCCAGCTAGCGTTAAAAATCTTATGCCGGCAGTGCTCGGAGTTTGCCTGCGCAAACATCATTAATTCGGCATCGGTAGGATTTCGCCCTAGCCCCTGAAAACTGGCGACCAAATAATCAATCTCATCATCTGCCAAGGCCAAGCCTAGGGAAATATTCGCCTCTTTTAGCGCCTTAACGCCACCCGCCATAATATCCACTTCGGTCAATGGTGCCGGCTGATGCTGTACAAAAAGGGTTTGTGCCTGCTGTAAATCATTAAATACGGTTTCGACCATGCGATCGTGAAGCAGATCAGCTACTTCCGCTAGTTGCTGCTCTGATAATGGCTCAGTGGATTCAATGTAGTACGCCGTGCCGCGCTCAATACGCAAAACATCCTGTAAACCACAGTTATGAGCAATATCGGTGGCCTTACTAGACCATGGCGAAATAGTCCCCGGTCGAGGGACAACCAGTAGTAACTGGCCACTGGTAGAAACTGCCTGTTCCATAGGGCCATACTGCATTAATGCTTTAAGTGTATCCGTATCCACATTTGATAAGGGCTGAGTGACATCCGCAAAATGCTGATATTCAGCCTTAACATCCGTAATGGTAGGGGCTGCCTGCTTTAAGCTAGCAAGCAATTTTCTTTGGCGAAAAGCAGATAAAGCGGAAGCGCCAGCAATAATAAGCATAGGAAATAAGTTCCAAAATTAAGCAGTTAAAAACAAGCCGACATTTTATCTGAAAATTATGCTTTTAGGCACAAATAGATGAATTAGATTTCACATATTCTTAGCCACAGAGTTTAAACCATGTAAAATAATCAAAAACACCATTAACTGCCATATAAAGGCCCTGAATGGATCCGCTCCCCTCGGACATTAGAACGATCCGCAATCGCAGCATGCTCGTTGCTATTGCCCTGCTATGTTTGGCTTATATATCTGATAGCTCACATATCAGTGATATCGAAAAAGTCGTTCAACGGGGTGAATTAGTTGTTCTGACACTCCCAGGGGCCACCACCTATTTTGAAGATGGTGATGGTAAAAATGGGTTTGAATATGTATTGGCCAAGGCATTTGCCGACAGCTTAGGTGTTGAATTAAAAGTCACCACCAAATCCACTTTACCTAGCTTGCTACTCTCGGTGGGTGGACCACAGGGTGACTTTGCTGCAGCCAATCTCGTGAATACCGAAGATCGTGGTAAATCCTTTAAATTTTCATACCCCTATCATCAGGTGGTGCAACAACTTATTTATCGCGCCGGCGATCAGAAGCCAAAATCCTTAAACCAACTTAAAGGTGATCTCGCTGTTATTGCCGGCTCATCCCACAGTGAAAATTTGCAACAATTACGCAAGCAATTTCCTAGCCTAAAATGGCTCGAAGAAAATGATGCTGAAATGAGCGAGCTTATTCGTCAGGTTCATGAGGGTGAAATTAGTTATACGGTGACCGATTCACTGGCCTATGATATTAATCGGCATATTTACCCCAATACACGCAAAGCCTTTAATGTTTCTGCACCACAAGCGTTAGCCTGGGTTTTCCCGAATCATGGCGATGGCACATTACTCAAGGCCGCTAACCAATTTCTACAGCAATTTACTGAAAGCGGTCAACTCGATGCCATCAAGCAACAGTTATTCGCTCAGACAAAACGCTTTTCAGCCGCTGACTCCAAGCAACTCGGTCAACTCGTCAGTAATCGATTACCCAAATTTGAAGCCATGTTCCGCCAAGTAGCAGAAAAATATGACCTAGATTGGCACCTAGTAGCCGCCATTGCCTATCAGGAATCCCATTGGAATCCCCGTGCAAAGTCTCCCACCGGCGTTCGCGGTCTGATGATGCTCACTCTAGATACAGCCAAAGAAATGGGCGTCACAAATCGCCTTGACCCTGCGCAAAGTCTTGAAGGTGGTGTGGCCTACTTCTTGAAACTAAAGGCGCGACTACCCGAGCGCATACAGGACCCTGATCGCAGCCTATTCGCCTTAGCGGCCTACAATGTGGGCTTTGGGCATTTGGAAGATGCGCGAATCCTAGCCGTAAGAAATAATAAGAATCCAGATGTCTGGGTGGATGTCAGGGAACACTTACCGCTTCTCAGTAAAAAGAAATATTACAGCACCTTAAAGCGGGGTTATGCACGCGGCAATGAGCCGGTTATCTATGTGGATAATATTCAGTACTACCGATCTTATTTACAGCTTAATTCAGTGTCACAGCAATCTAACCAAAAGAATACTCAAGATAAAGAGCGAGAAAACTGGCAGCCCGTCACCCCTGACGCTCTGTAAGTGAAACTAGCGTCGTTGCTTAAAGAAATCTTTCATTAAAGCTCGGCATTGGTCTTCCAAAATACCGCCCGTCCATTGCATCGAATGATTAAAATGACCCGACTCTAAAAGGGCTAGCTGACTGGTTAAAGCGCCAGCACGAGGCTCTGGCGCACCAAAGATAATTCGATTAATACGGGCATGAATCATAGCCCCCACACACATGGTGCAGGGCTCAATGGTGACATACAAATCGCAGCCCGCCAGTCGATAATTCTCTAAATTTTTAGACGCATCGCGCAGGGCAACAATTTCCGCATGCGCAGTAGGGTCAGAGGAACCAATAGGACAGTTATAGCCTCTACCAACCACTTCGCCATTTGCCACTACCACAGCACCCACTGGCACCTCACCCTTCTGGGCAGCCTGCTCTGCAAGCACTAATGCCTGCTGCATGAAATCGATATGATCGTCCAAAAATTGTTCCTGTTAATTCCACTCTACAATCCAAAAATAGCGTAAACTGCTTATTCCAAACAAGAGTAGTTATTAAATTTCAATGTTAACTGAACCCACAAGCCAACCGATTAATATTTATTCAGACTGGAAGGCTGAATTAAGCAACTGTATCAGTTCAATTGACCAATTATTACAACTGCTAGGCTTAAATTCAAAAGACCTAAACGCTAGCCAGCTTGCTACCCAAGAATTTTCCATCAAAGTGCCGCAACACTATGCCCAATTAATGGAATATGGCAACCCAGAAGACCCCCTACTCAAACAGGTACTTCCGATTGAAGCTGAGCTTAAGCAAAACCCCAGCTTCAATACCGATCCAGTCAATGAATCAGAGTACAACCCCGTAGCGGGCATTGTACATAAATATCGCAATCGGGTTCTGATGATTATTAGCCCCAACTGCGCAATCAACTGTCGCTACTGTTTTCGCCGTCATTTTCCCTATCAAGAAAACCGCCAAAGCAAACAGCAATGGTTGCAGGCACTTGATTACCTCAAAACTCGGCCTGAAATTAATGAAGTAATTTATAGCGGCGGCGACCCCTTAGCTGCCAATGACAATTTTCTGGGGTGGCTTACTCAGCAAATTGAATCGATAAAACATATTAAACGCCTGCGTATTCATACCCGACTGCCCGTGGTTATTCCAAGTAGGGTCGACAATCAATTACTTGATTGGCTAGGTAACACTCGTCTAAAACCGACCGTGGTGTTACATATTAATCACGCCAATGAAATAGACGCGAAGCTATGCCAAGCGGTTGACCAACTAAAATCTGCAGGAATCACTATGCTTAACCAAAGCGTGCTTCTTAAAGGGGTAAATGACAGTAGCGAACAGCTTATCGCTTTGAGTGAAAAGTTATTTGATGCGGGAATAATACCCTACTATTTACATATGCTAGACCCCGTTCAGGGCGCCAGCCATTTTGATATACCTGTAGATCGAGCTATTGAAATTTTTAGCCAAATGCAGGCAGAACTTCCCGGTTTTTTACTGCCTAAATTGGTACAAGAAAGAGCTGGAGAGACATCCAAAAGCCTTATTCTGTAAATAAAAAAATAAAAAAAGGGTGCCAACGGCAGCCTTTTTACTATTCCTAAGTAATTACTCTTCTTCGTCATCATTAACCGCATCAACAACTTTTCCCACCGCCTTTATAGGTAATGTAGCAACACCCACAGCGGTATCAACCACCACTAGTGGCAATGTTAATAGAGTGCATCCGCCAAGACCAGCAAGCATAAAACAGAGTAATAATTTATTTAACATAGTTAATTCCTTGAGATAAATTAAAGCCAACGCCTTACCTGTTGGCAGTAAACTTTATATTTACCTGAAAAAAGCACCGTCATTGCTCGCTCCTCAGGTAATATTTGAAAATAATTCAAATAAGCTACAAAACTAGGCACCAAAATAAACCCTGAAACAGCACCAGTTTTGACCCATAAACTTATTATAAGCAATAACATACCCAAATACATTGGGTTTCGGCTTATTCTGAAGATGCCAGTGGTTACCAACGATGTTGCTGCTTCAGGCTTGAGAGGGCTAATGGTTGTTTTAAGTTTAATAAACGCGCTAATCGCAATTAACAATACTATAAATCCAACCGTCATTAGGAATAATGAAATTATACTTTGACCACTAAACACTATGCTTGGTGACCATTTATTGGAGAAATAAATAAGGGCGGCAAAAACTAATGTAACAATAGGTGGTGGAATTTTGTTTTTTAGCATTT
>JAHEHM010000064.1 GCA_024644585.1 Porticoccaceae bacterium
TGGTATAACAGAGAAACCCTCCCTATTCTTTACACTCGAAAGCTTCAGAGAACAATGAGCTTGCGACGATACGCAGGTTCATTACACCAGTTTAGCGTTTAAGATCCTCTTTCTCGTCCCGTTGGTTAAGTAGCCATTTTATACTTTGCCAACGGTGACCTTACTGTCTATCAGAGCTGGGCTCAATCAGAAACAATCATTTAAAATCCTCAAACTCCTGACATTTGCTTCCTAAAGAAGGTATTATCGGCGGCCAGTACTCGTTAACATCCTCCTGACATCACATATACTGATAGTGTATTTGATAAGATGAATATTGCAATTTATGGTCCTAAATGAAAATACCAGGGATAAAATTTCACGCTAACGATTCAGACTTAGGGCTCTTTGAGATTATTGATCTCAGTGATCTATACGATCGTTCAGAACAGTTAAATTTTAATGCGGCCATGCCCCATCGCGTTGATTTTCATAACCTAATCGTTATTACGGGCGGAAAAGGAGAGCACTACATCGATTTTTACCATTATCCAGTTCAGGCTGGTAGTGTCATCTTTGTAAACACAAATCAGGTACATGCTTTTAGCTTTGAAAGCAGGCTACAGGGCAAGTTGTTACTTTTCACAAAAGACTTTCTTGATTTGCTTCGGGTAAATATCAGAGTGCCGGTTTTGTCATCCAGCTACTCAATAATATCTAAATACCCGGTCATGAATATATGTGCAGATCTGAGCGAGAGTGTCGAATCACTGCTAAAAGAAATGACTAAACTGTCCGGGCACCAGCCCTATGATGGCCAGGTCTTGCAGCTGCTGTTTGCCACGTTAATGTTGAAATTGCACAGTAAGGGCAGCAATGATCACTATGAATTGCTCAGTGGGGCGCGACGAAAGAAATTCAATCAGTTCTTAACTTTAATTGAAGAAAATTTTACTACTACAAAGGACTCGGCAGATTATGCAAGTATGCTGGGGATGACCTATAAATCACTAAATCAATTGTGCAAAATAGCAGCTCTGGATACCCCTAAAAAAATTATCGACTCCTATATAGTACTTGAGGCGAAAAGACGTTTGGCAATTGAAAATATACAAGTCACCCAGTTATCTTTTGAACTTGGATTTGATGAAGTGAGCAACTTCGTTAAATATTTCAAGAAGCATACTCAGTTTACACCTGCTCAGTTCAAAAATAATGTACAGGCCAGGAACGCTGCGGCAGGCTAAGGCTACACCTGGCCTGCCGTTGCGTTTTTTACTGCTAACATAAACTGAAAGTAGTTAAAATTTTCCGTTTTTGTTTAGCCATTGTGTAATCCCCCCATTTATAACCGAGTTTTTCAGTAGAGGGTTAAGCGGCGTTCATTAGCCGCCTTGGTGGCACGCCACCGATAGCGGTATGCGGCCGCTCGTTATTGTATTGCCAAAGCCACTGCGTTGCCAAAAGTTGGGCATGTGCAATGCTGCTGAACTGGTGCATATCCAGCCATTCATGTCGTACCGTGCGATTAAACCGCTCAATGTAGGCATTCTGAGTCGGTTTCCCCGGCTGGATATATAGCAGGGTAATTCGCTGCTCGCTGGCCCAGTCCACAAGTGTCTGACTGATGTACTCGGGGCCGTTATCACAACGTAACGCAGCAGGCTTGCCTGGCCATTCAATGATTCGCTCCAGGGCGCGTATCACTCTGACCGAGGGTAGCGAGATATCCCCCTCAATGCCTAAACCTTCCCGGTTGTAAGCATCCATCACGTTGAAGGTCCGGAAGGTTTTGCCGCTGCCGAGCTGATCCGACATAAAGTCCATAGACCAAACTTGATTGGGTGCTATCGGTACATCCAGTTCGCCAGGATAATCCCGGTGTATGCGACGCTTCGGCTTAATCCGCAAATTCAGCTCCAGCTCTCGGTAGATGCGGTAGACCCGCTTATGATTCCAACTGAACCCCTTAACATTCCGCAGGTAGAGGAAACACAGACCAAAGCCCCAGCGTTTGTGTGCTGCTGACAGTCTCAGCAACCACTCCGCTATCTGTTGATTCTCACTCGACAACTTGGCCTCGTAACGATAGCAGGTCTCGCTAATACCCATACAAACACAGGCAATCCGAATGCTGCCCCGGCGATCACTGACAATATGCTTCGCCATATCTCGACGCTGAGATGGCGTTAGTACTTTCCCTCAATGACTTCCTGACTTATCTCCGCCTTTAGTCGCTCTTCTGCGTACATTTTCTTGAGTCGGGCATTCTCAGAGCGAAGCTCCTTCATCTCTTTCATCAGGGAGGCGTCCATTCCGCCATACTTTGATCGCCACTGATAGATCAACGCCGTGCTAACCCCATGTTCGCGTGCCAGCTCGGCTACCGGCACGCCCGCCTCGTACTGCTTCAATATGGACAGTATTTGCGTGTCCGAAAATTTCGACTTTTTCATAGATAACTCCTCTGATTAACATCATAAAAGTCTCTACTTAAAACTACGATTATTTTTCGGGGGGATTACA
>JAHEHM010000015.1:0-17836 GCA_024644585.1 Porticoccaceae bacterium
TGCAGCATAGCGCAACTGAATCAGTTGGTGGCTATGGGCAATGGCCGGATTTAGATTTTCACCCTTAAAGTCTTGCATGGGTTTAGGCGGACGGAACAGCGGCTAATAAGCTATCGATAACCTGATTGGCGCTAATGCCGGCAGCTTCTGCCTCAAAGCTGAGTATAAGTCGATGGCGAAGCACATCATGAGCAACAGCGCGAATATCATCTGGGGTGACAAAGTCACGACCATCTAGCCATGCCACTGCTCGACTACAACGATCTAAAGCGATGGTTGCTCTGGGGCTTGCCCCATAGTCAAGCCAGCTGGCTAGCTCTTCACCGTAGCCCTGCGTGTTTCGAGTGGCGAGAATAATTTGCACTAGGTACTCTTCAACCGCTTCATCCATATGTACTGCTAAGACCTGTTGTCTAGCATCCATAATGGTTGCTTGGGGAACCGCTTCAAAATCACTAGACTGGTTGCCAGTAGCCTCAGCACGCGACAGCTGTAATATGGTTTTTTCACTGGCTGGAGTAGGGTAATCAACCATTACATGCATCAAGAAACGATCCATCTGTGCCTCGGGCAAAGGGTAGGTACCCTCTTGCTCTATAGGGTTTTGAGTGGCCATAACTAAAAACAGATCGGGAAGTGGGTAGCTCTTCTTGCCAACCGAAACCTGTCTTTCTGCCATGGCTTCTAAGAGGGCAGACTGAACCTTGGCTGGAGCTCGATTAATTTCATCGGCTAATACTAAGTTGTGGAACAAAGGACCCGCTTGGAATTCAAATACACCCTGTTCAGGACGATAAATATCACTGCCGGTAATATCAGAGGGCAGTAAGTCGGGGGTAAATTGAACACGGTGAAAGTCAGCATCTATTCCTTCGGATGCAGTTTTAATCGCCTTAGTTTTCGCAAGGCCGGGTGCACCCTCAACTAAAAGGTGCCCATCGGCTAAAATGGCGATAATTAATCGTTCAATAAGCTGTTCTTGGCCTACAATTCGGCTATTAAGCCAAGCTTTAAGGCTATCTATGGTCTGATGCAAGTTGAACCTCTATACAAATTTCTATGGTTAAATTTAATTGGTGATTTTAGTAAGTCTCCTTACAAGACTCAATCTCAACCGCTAAAAAATTAATAATTTTTAGCGGCCTCACATCAAATTATAGATAAAAAATCTATTTAAAGATTACTGACCTTTTGTTGCATAGTTGCCGGGCTAAAACCATCCCAGTAATCTGCGCGGCCCTGGCGCCAGCCAGTACACCACTGAAAGCCAAGATTTGACTCAGTTAAATAGGGGCAGGATGAAATTGATCGTTCTTTAATGGCTGCTTGATAGCCACGAAGAAATGCACGATGAGTAAGATCTTTTTTGTGTTTTTTCATTGAAGTCTCCAGTCTTTTGTCAGCGTAAGGACTGTTGAAAATAAACTCATATAACAGATTTTCAACAATCAGGGGGCAAAGAGATATAGAATGGCGGCCTGATAAAAGATTGGCAGGTCGGAGTATCTAAAAAAGCTCCCTTGTTACAGTCTTTGACAATATTTTTATTATTAAGTTCGACAATTTTTTAGGATGTGAGCAATTTGTCTTTAACTACAGAAAATCTAGACTGGTTAGCAACCTGTCCCAAAGGAATGGAGCAGCTTTTATCTGATGAGCTACTGGCGCTTGGCGCGACAGAGGTAAAGCAGACGGTAGCTGCTGTGCATTTCCAAGGAGAGCTAAAGATAGCTTATAAAGCCTGTCTTTGGTCACGCATAGCCAATCGTGTACTGATGCCATTGGCAAGCTTTAGGCTTGATACAGTTGAAGATCTGTATGAAAACGCTGTTGAGATACCCTGGGAAGATCACCTATTAGCACAAAACAGCATAGCCATTGACTTTATTGGCACATCTAAACTTATTGACAATAGTATGTACGGCGCACAGCTGTTAAAAGATGCTATTGTCGATCGCATTCGACGCATAGAAGGCGGACGCCCCAGTGTCGACGCTAAGTCCCCAGATATTCGCATTCAGGCCCGTCTTCATAAAGGTCAGGTTACAGTGTCCCTCGATATCTCTGGTGAAAGCTTACATAGACGAGGCTATCGAACGGGTCAGGGTAGTGCGCCGTTAAAAGAGAATCTCGCCTGTGCCATATTGTTGCGATCGGGTTGGCCTGCTATTGCAAAACAGGGCGGTGCCCTTATCGACCCCATGTGTGGTAGTGGCACGATTTTAATTGAGGCTGCGCTGATGGCGGCTGATATTGCTCCGGCATTAAATCGAGAAACCTTTGGGTTTACTCATTGGCTGAAACATGATGAGCCTCTTTGGGAAACCGTATTGGCCGATGCAGAGCAAAGAAAAACTCAAGGCTTGGAGAATTTTGATCTAGATATTCGCGGCTATGACGGCAATAGTCGAGTGTTAGACGTAACTGTAGCCAATATCGAAAATGCCGGTCTCGATGAGCATATTCGTATTGCACACAAGCCTTTGGATCAGTTTGGTAAGGCAACCGCCGAAACCGGTTTGCTGGTAACTAATCCACCCTATGGCGCGCGTATGGGTGAGGTAGAGCAGTTAATTCCGCTGTATGAAAAGCTAGGCGTGGTGTTGCAAAAGAATTTTACTGAATGGCGAGCGGCTATTTATACCGGTAATCTGGATTTGGCTCGCGAGCTAGATTTGTCGCCCAGTAAACAATACAGCCTGTTCAATGGATCCATTGCCTGTAAGGTCTTGGTTTTTGACAATATGCAGTCAAAATCGGAGCAAATTGCTGAACGTCTGAGCAAGCCTGCGCCGGTTCAACCTCTTTCTGAAGAGGCAAAGATGTTATTTAACCGCCTGCAAAAGAATCAAAGGCGTTTAAAAGGCTGGTTAAAGAAGTCGGCTATTAGCTGTTATCGTCTCTATGATGCGGATATTCCGGAATACTCGGCGGCGATTGATATCTACGAAAAATTTATCTACGTGCAGGAATATGCGGCACCTAGTACCATTGAAGAGCGCGTTGCTAAGCAACGATTTGAAACCATCAAGCGTGCAGTCAAAGAATTTTCGGGTAATGAATACAAAAAAGTTTATTACAAAGAGCGGCGCCGTCAAAAAGGCGATTCTCAGTATCAGCGCCTAAATGAAGAAACTTCTGAAAGTATTGTGGTCAATGAGGGTAGAGCACGCTTCGAGGTAAATCTCAGCGATTACCTAGATACAGGTTTATTCCTTGATCACCGTCCAGTGCGGGCTCTGTTAGCTGAAATGACCGCAGGCAAGACATTGCTTAATCTCTTTTGCTACACCGCCTCTGCGACGGTTCAGGCCGCCCTAGCTGGTGCTAAAAGCTCTCTGAGTGTGGATATGTCAAATACCTATTTAGATTGGGCTCAACGTAACTTTGAGCTTAATAGTCTAAGTTCCTCCAAGCATCAATTATTGCGCGCGGACTGTCTTAAATGGCTTGAAGAAGACTCTCAAACTTTTGACGTGATCTTTTTAGATCCGCCGACATTCTCTAATTCCAAGAAAATGGAGTCTGTGTTAGATGTTCAGCGCGATCACCCTGAGCTAATTCGGCAGGCTATGGCCAAGTTAAACCCAGAGGGTACTCTGGTATTCTCTAATAACTTCCGCAAGTTTAAATTGGATGAGCTAACCTCACGCCAATTTAACTGTGAAAATATTACCCAGCAAACTTTGGATACTGATTTTGAGCGCAACCCACGTATTCATAATGTGTGGTTAATTACTAAGCGAAGCTCATTTGGCTAGGCCAAATGGTAGGTCTAAATGGTAGGTATAAATGGATAACAATATTACCCTAGTCAGTGGCCCTAATTGCCATCTTTGTGATCAGGCAAAAGAGATGCTTTACCCGCTATTAGAGAGTAAAAATATCCAGTTAAACGAGCTTAATGTGAAGGACGATGTTGCACTTTTTGAACAGTATGGTCTGCGTATACCGGTAGTTATATTTGCCGATGGCCGTGAAAAGGGTTGGCCGTTTACCGCTGCTCAAATCGAAAGAATGATAGGATAAAAACGTTTATTATCAACAATATAAAGCAATTAACTATAAATTACTTTAAGAATTTACCTAGATAAGAATCTAGCGCATTAGCAAAATCCATTCTATCTCTTTGGTTCAAGGGCGGTGGCCCACCCCCCACCTCAACACCACTGGATCGCATGGAGTCCATAAAGTCCCGCATATTCAGTCGAGCGCGAATATTTGATGCGCTATAAAGCTCGCCGCGAGGATTGAGAGCCTTGCCTTGTTTTTCGATAACTTCTGCCGCTAGCGGGATATCGGCAGTGATCACTAAATCGTCTTTTTCGACTAAACTAACAATATGATCATCGGCCACATCGAAACCTGAGCTCACGCAAATTGAACGCACCGTAGGAATTCTTGGTGTGTTTAATGGCTGATTGGCAACTAGGATGACTTCGATACCTGTTCGCTGTGAAACACGGTACAGAATATCTTTTATAACGACGGGGCAGGCGTCGGCATCAACATAAATTTTCAAGACTGAGTCTCTGGTTAGTTTGGTGTTTTCACATTGTAACCGATTGTTTGCTTTTTGCGGTGAAATCTAGTGCTTGAAAAGCCCGTAATACTGGGTAAAATGCCGGCCTTAACTAAAAATTATAATCATGTGGCCTCTTGTATGGGTCACCACTGAAAAGGAAAAAATCATGCCTGTTATTACTCTCCCTGATGGATCCCAACGCGATTTCGATTCTGCCGTTACTGTACTGGATGTTGCCGCTGATATTGGTCCCGGGCTGGCGAAAGCCACTCTAGCCGGTGTCGTATCCGGTCAAGAGGTGGATGCTTCTTATCTTATCGAAGAGGATGCAGACCTATCTATCGTCACGGATCGCTCGGATGAAGCTCTAGAAATTATTCGCCATTCTACCGCCCACTTGCTAGCGATGGCTGTAAAGGAATTATTCCCCACAGCTCAGGTGACCATTGGTCCGGTGATAGATGATGGCTTCTATTATGATTTTTCCTTTGAACGCACTTTTACCCCTGAAGATCTAGAAGCTATTGAGCAACGCATGCAAGAGTTAGCTAAGCAAGACTTTGCTATCGCGCGAGAAGAATGGGATAGAGATGAAGCAGTAGAATTTTTTAAAGGTATCGGCGAAGCCTACAAGGCAGAGATCATTGCAGGTATTCCTGCAGATCAACCCATTGGTCTTTATCGACAGGGTGATTTTGTTGATCTCTGTCGTGGCCCTCATGTCCCCTCTACGGGCAAACTTTCTGCCTTTAAATTAACCAAGGTGGCAGGTGCCTATTGGCGTGGCGATAACGATAACGAAATGCTACAGCGTATCTACGGTACTGCTTGGGCTAACAAGAAACAGCTTAAAGCTTATATCAATCGTTTGGCTGAGGCGGAAAAGCGCGATCACCGCAAGATTGGTAAGAAGCTAGATCTTTTTCACATGCAGGAAGAGGCGCCGGGTTCAGTTTTTTGGCATCAAAAAGGCTGGGCAATTTACAACGGCATCAAAGACTACATGCGCAAAAAGCAGTTGCAGAACGGCTATCAAGAAATTAGAACACCCCAAGTTGTGGATTACAGTCTTTGGGAAAAGTCCGGTCATGCCGACAAGTTTGGCGATGATATGTTTTCCATAACTACCGATGACAGACAGTATGCAGTTAAGCCCATGAACTGCCCCTGTCATATTCAGGTTTATAATCAAGGCTTAAAAAGCTACCGAGATTTGCCTTTGCGTATCGCAGAATTTGGTTCCTGTCATCGCAATGAGCCCTCAGGTTCATTACACGGCATTATGCGCGTACGCTCTTTTACTCAGGACGATGGCCATATTTTTTGTTCAGAAGATCAGATTCAATCTGAGGTTTCTGAGTTTATTGACGTCTTGCATGAGGTTTATGCTGATTTTGGCTTTAGCGAAATCATTTATCGCCTATCCACTCGCCCTGAAAAGCGTGTGGGTACAGAGGAAAGTTGGGATCGCGCTGAAAAAGCTTTAGGTGAAGCGCTTGATGCTAAAGATTTGCCTTGGCAGGAGTTGCCGGGTGAGGGCGCATTTTATGGTCCAAAAATAGAGTTCTCGTTAAAAGATTGTATTGGTCGAGTCTGGCAAATGGGGACAATTCAGGTAGATTTCTCGATGCCAGGTCGTCTTGATGCCGAATATGTGGCCGAAGACGGCAGTCGACAAACACCTGTTATGTTGCACCGAGCCATATTGGGATCTTTTGAGCGATTTATTGGAATTTTGATTGAACAGCACGAGGGCGCATTTCCATTTTGGTTGGCTCCTCAACAGGCAATTGTGATCAATATTACTGATTCTCAGGCCGAATATGCAAAAAAAGTCACTCAAACCATGCAAAATGAGGGATTTAGAGTGAATTCGGACTTGAGAAACGAGAAGATCGGCTTTAAAATTCGCGGTCATTCTATGCAACGGGTTCCCTATCTTCTCGTTGTAGGTGATAAAGAGATTGAAAATGGCACTGTAGCGGTGCGAACACGCGATGGCGAAGACTTGGGTAGTATGGCAATTGAAGAGGTTATTACTCTCTTTCAAGGTGATACAGAAAAACGCAGTCGTGAACTAGAAACGAATACGGAGTAATACTTATTAAAAAAGACAGTAAGCGAGCACGCCTCAACGAAGATATAACATCCTCAGAGGTTAGGCTAATTGCCGCAGATGGTGCGCAGGTGGGTGTGGTTTCAATTGCAACTGCCCTAGAAATGGCGCAAAAGGATACATTGGATTTAGTGGAGATATCGCCTGATTCCAATCCTCCTGTTTGTAAGGTAATGGACTATGGTAAGCATGTCTTTGATATTAAGAAGAAAGCTGCTCAGCAAAAGAAAAAGCAGAAGCAGACTCAGGTTAAAGAGATTAAATTCCGTCCGGGAACTGATGTCGGTGATTACCAGATCAAACTGCGTAATCTGATAAAGTTTTTGGAAAATGGTGACAAAACTAAAATCACACTGCGCTTTCGCGGTCGTGAAATGGCTCACCAAGAATTGGGAATGGAAATGATGAAGCGTGTTGAAGCGGATCTTTCCGAGTTAGCTCAGGTAGAGCAGTTCCCAAAATTAGAGGGCCGTCAAATGACTATGGTCTTGGCGCCTTTAAGTAAGAAGAAGTAGTAAGAAGAAGTAGCACAGTAGGAAATATAGTGTGACCCGCGTTCAGCCAATGTTTTTGGCAGGCTGTCCGGGCGGCTCCTACTGAAATTTAACCCTATTAATTAGGAGAACTAAAATGCCAAAAGTAAAGACACACAGTGGAGCTGCAAAACGCTTCAAAAAGACGGCTGCGGGCTATAAGCATAAGCATCAGCACAAAAGCCATATTCTTACCAAAATGACCACCAAGCGTAAGCGTCAACTTCGCGGCACTAGCATCTTAACAGCTGCTGATAGCCCTCGAGTAGACCGCATGCTACGTGGCCTGTAATTAACTAATTTTTGGTAGGAGAATAATATGCCTAGAGTAAAACGTGGTGTTGAAGCCAATCGTCGTCATAAAAAGATTTTAAAGCAGGCCAAAGGTTACTACGGTGCAAGAAGCCGAGTATTCCGAGTAGCTACACAGGCTGTTACTAAAGCCGGTCAATATGCGTATCGCGATCGCCGTGCGAAGAAACGTACTTTCCGTAGACTATGGATTGCACGAATCAATGCACAGTCTCGTGTAGAGGGTTTGAGCTACAGCAGACTAATCAATGGTCTTAGCAAAGCGAAAATCGAACTTGATCGACGCGTACTAGCTGATTTAGCTGTTTATGATAAGCCTGCATTTGCTGCGGTAGTTAAGAAAGCAAAGACTGCCCTAGACAAAGCTGCTAAGTAATATCCAACAGCTAATTATTCAATTAAAGAATAATTGTTGGCGAAATAGGGAAGGGGCGATAGCTCTTTCCCTATTTTTTTTAGTAAGATAAGCAAATTACAAACTATAGATTTTATAAGCTAAACAATAGCTCTCTGGTGACAGACTAATGATTGAATTGGAACAGATTACAAATCAAGCTGAACAGGATATTGCTGCCGCTACTGAGCTGGCCGCCCTAGAAGCCTTGCGGGTTGAGTATTTGGGTAAAAAAGGTCAATTGACCGGCTTACTTAAAGGTCTGGGGGCACTTTCAGCAGAAGAGCGACCAGCAGCAGGTGCCAAAATTAATGTGGTTAAACAGCGTTTAACGGCATTGATTAATGAACGCAAACAAAGCCTAGAAGCTGAGGTTCTCAATCAAAAATTAGCCCAAGAAACTATTGATGTCACATTGCCCGGTCGCGGCGAAGCCATGGGTGGCTTACACCCAGTAACGCGAACTATGGAGCGTATTCAGGAATTTTTCACCAGCGTAGGTTACAGCGTTGAGGTGGGTCCTGAAGTGGAAGATGATTACCATAACTTTGAAGCGCTAAATATTCCTAGTCACCACCCAGCAAGGGCGATGCACGATACTTTTTATATAGACACTAAGACCGTATTGCGAACCCACACCTCTCCGGTGCAGGTGCGTACTATGGAAAAGCAAGAACCGCCGATTCGAGTGATTTGTCCGGGGCGTGTTTACCGCTGTGATTCTGATTTAACCCATACCCCGATGTTTCATCAGGTAGAGGGTTTGGTGGTGGATAAAAATACCAGCTTTGCCGACCTAAAAGGCGTAGTTGATCAGTTTTTGAAAGCCTTCTTTGAAGCCGACCTACCGGTGCGCTTTAGACCCTCTTACTTCCCGTTCACTGAGCCATCTGCCGAAGTAGATATCCAGTGTACTAACTGTAAGGGTGAAGGCTGTCGCGTCTGTAGTCACACAGGATGGCTAGAGGTTATGGGTTGCGGCATGGTGCACCCCAATGTTTTTGAAAGCTGTAATGTGGATACCGAGCAATTCAGTGGTTTTGCCTTTGGTATGGGTGTGGAGCGACTAGCTATGTTGCGCTACGGTGTTAATGATTTGCGATTGTTTTTTGAAAATGATCTGCGTTTTCTTAAGCAATTTTAGGTCGGGGGATCTATGAGATTTAGTGAATCATGGTTGCGCCAATACGTTAATCCCTCTCTCTCAACAGAGGAATTGGTAGCCCAAATTACAATGGCCGGTCTTGAAGTAGACGGTGTTGAATCAGCTTCCCCAGAAATTACGGGCGTGGTTGTAGGAGAAATTATTGCAGTAGAGCAGCACCCAGATGCTGATAAACTGCGAGTCTGTCAGGTTGCCGGCAATGGCGACGCACAAACTCAAGTGGTTTGTGGTGCGTCTAATGCGCGAGTCGGTATCAAGGTACCCTTTGCCACTGTAGGGGCAAACCTGCCAGAAGGTTTTAAAATTAAAAAGGCCAAGCTACGTGGTGTTGAATCCATGGGTATGCTCTGCGGTCAAACCGAGTTAGCCCTTGGCGATGATGACTCTGGTTTATGGGAGCTACCCGCCGATGCAACTGTGGGTCAGAACCTACTTGATTATCTTGATCTCAATGACAATATTATTGAAGTTGATCTTACGCCAAACCGTGCGGACTGCCTGAGTATTCGCGGTTTAGCGCGAGAAGTGGGTGTGCTTAATTGTGAGCCGGTTAAACAGCTAGAGATTGATGCAGTTAAAGCTAGCATAAAAGACAGCCTCACAGCGGTTATTGAAGCGCCTCATGCCTGCGGTCGCTACGCGGGACGAATTGTCCGCGGGGTAGATTTAACGCGCCCTACGCCACTTTGGATGCAAGAGCGCCTGCGTCGCAGTGGCATCAGAACCTTGGGTCCTGCAGTAGATGTTACCAACTATGTACTTCTAGAATTAGGCCAACCAATGCATGCCTTCGATCTTTCCAAGCTCGATGGCGATATAGTGGTACGTATGGGGCAGAATGAAACCCTTGAGCTATTAGACGATAGTAAGGTTAAGGTTGCTGAAGATACCCTAGTGATTGCTGATCAGTCACAGACATTGGCTATGGCCGGCATTATGGGTGGCGCAGCTTCAGCGGTATCTAATAGTACTACTGATATATTCTTTGAAAGTGCTTGGTTCGATCCCATTGCTATAGCGGGTAAAGCCAGAAATTACGGCAAGCACACCGATTCATCCCATCGCTTTGAGCGCGGAGTAGATTCTGAGTTACAGGTAAATGCGATAGAGCGAGCTACAGCGCTAATGCTAGAGATCTGTGGAGGTGAAGCAGGTCCCGTGACAGTGGCCGAGGCAACTGATCACTTACCCAAGCCCGCTAGTATTCAGTTGCGCGATAAACACCTCGCTCAACAGCTTGGCGTTACAATCCCTGCAGATGAAGTTGATGGCATGCTAACGCGTCTTGGCTTAGCTCAAGAGCAGCGCGATGCAGATTCAGGTACTTGGCAGTCACCCAGTTGGCGTTTTGATCTGGCTATAGAGCAGGATCTAGTCGAAGAAGTTGCACGCGTCTATGGCTACAATAATCTTCCAGTGACTACGCCCGCTATGGCTGTAGAAATTAAGCCAAGCAACGAAGACGTGAAGCCGCTTAACTACTTTAGCGATCGCTTAGTTTCATTGGGTTATCAAGAAGCAATTACTTACAGCTTTGTCGATCCTGAGATGATGCAAATTTTTGACCCGCAACGACAGGCAGTAAAGGTAAGTAATCCTATATCGCAAGATCTTTCAGTGATGCGAACCAGCCTATGGCCAGGACTGGTTAGCTCGGCTATACACAACCTTAATCGACAACAGCCTCGAGTGCGTTTATTTGAAGTAGGGCAGTGCTTTATCCCTACGGATAACAAAGATGCCGTTGCTGGGCTTGAGCAGAACCTCGCCCTAGGTGGTTTGATTTGTGGATCTCGTGCACCCACCGGTTGGTGTGCAGATAAAGATGCAGTGGATTTTTATGATCTAAAAGGTGATTTAGAGGCGATACTGTCCGATAATCAATCTATTGATAAGTTAGTATTTCGAGCGGCTAGCCACCCAGCGTTGCATCCGGGGCAGTCGGCAGAAATCCTATCAAATGATCAACAGGTGGGTTGGATTGGTCGTTTGCATCCAGCAGTAGAGGCCAAGCTAGAGATTAGCAAGCCGATTTATGTTTTCCATGTAGATATCAGCATGATAAACGAATTTACCTCAATAAAAGCGCAAGAAGTCAGCAAGTTTCCAGAAGTTCGCCGAGATCTCGCCTTTATGGTTGCAGTTGATGTGTCGGCTCAGCAACTAATTGATGAGGCTAGAGCTGCCGCAGGTAAGTCATTGAGTGATTTAAAGTTATTTGATGTTTATCACGGCAAAGATGTTGAAACTAAAGGAAAAAGTATTGCGTTAGGCTTGACCTTTCAACATAGTTCACGCACTCTAACGGATGAAGAGATCAATAAATCGATTGAAAAGGTTGTCAGCCAGCTCAATCAAGTTCTAGGTGCTGAGTTAAGAAGTTAATTTAGCGAATACAATTTCACACACAGGTAACGCGTAATGGGTGCTCTCACAAAAGCTGATTTAGCAGAAATGCTTTTCGACGAACTAGGCCTAAATAAACGCGAAGCTAAAGAAGTGGTTGAAATGTTTTATGCTGAAATTGTTAACGCCCTTGAGAACAATGATCCTGTAAAACTTTCTGGATTCGGCAACTTTGATCTGCGTGACAAAAAAAGCCGCCCCGGAAGAAACCCAAAAACCGGTGAAGATGTTGCCATCTCAGCGAGACGCGTGGTGACCTTTAAACCCGGACAAAAACTAAAAAATCGGGTAGAAATGCATGCTGGAACCAAGTAACAACAACCAGCTTCCAACCATTCCTGGAAAGCGTTACTTCACTATCGGTGAAGTCAGCGAACTATGTGCGGTAAAACCCCATGTATTGCGTTATTGGGAGCAGGAGTTCCCAAGCCTTAATCCGGTTAAACGCCGCGGGAATCGTCGTTACTATCAACGTGAAGACGTGGTGTTGATACGTCAGATACGTTCATTGCTCTATGAGCATGGCTTTACCATAGGTGGAGCTAAACAGCGTTTAGAAGGCGAAACTAGCAAAAAAGAAAGCACGCCTTATAACCAATTAGTGGCACAAACCATTTCAGAACTTGAAGACGTACTCGAGTCTTTAACCCGTAAATAAATAACCTGTACAACTAACCATAGGGTATGGGTTGCAATAGTCCAAAGGTAATGTATTATTGCCGACCTCAAATCGGGGCGTAGCGCAGCCTGGTAGCGCACTACACTGGGGGTGTAGTGGTCGCAGGTTCAAATCCTGCCGTCCCGACCAAATAAATCAAAAGAGCCTCCCTTGTGGAGGCTTTTTTGGTTTATCAGCCTCGCACAGTGTGAAGTTGAGTTTTAGCAATAAGCAAAGCTTATTGCGTAACAGGTTCACTAAGATAGCGCAGCTATCTTGAGCGACGGCTCTTGTTGCAAGAGGGGTCGACCCGAAGGGCGAGCAAAGCGAGTAAATCCTGCCGTCCCCACAACGCTTTGCGGGGCAAGCTTTCCCAACCAAACAAATCAAGAAAGCCTCCCAAGCGGAGGCTTTTTTGTTTATGAAATCTGTACATAATATCTGTAAGCCTTGATATCCTGTGTCATGGGTTAAACTTTTTTATCAATTCGTTTAAATAATTAATGAATAGTATTTAATTAAATTGATTTAATTGACGGCTACATATGTTTAAAAAATCTATATTTAAGGCGTAGTAACCATATTATTTAAAAGGAAAAATACGATGAGCAATGTAATTGAATTAAACAGTTTTAAAAAAAAACGCCTCAAATAAGCAGTTAAAAGATGTAGCGAAGTTAAGGTATCAGGCCTATCTAGATAACAATTCTATAGGTGAAAACGCTGAGCAAATATTCTATGACAAGTTCGACTTAAGAAGAAACTGTCATTCTCATATAGAATACATTGATGGTAATCCAGCCGCTGCGATTAGGGCCTGTATTCTTGATCCTTCAAAGAATGTTAATGAAATTCCAGCAATGGAAATCTTTGCTAAAGAAATTGAATCTTTTACCAATGAAAATGATATTTGTATTGAATGTAATAAATTCGTAATTCATCCATGCTATCAGGCAAAAATCATCCGGCTTAAATTTAAATTATTTAACTTCATCTATGATTTGGCTATAAAGAAAAAGGCTTCATTTATCCTATCCGCAGTCCGAGAGGAGCATGTCAGGTTTTACCAAAGCATGAATTTTCATCCAGTTTCTAGCGCTAAGAAATACCCTGGTCTAAATTTTAAAACTACGCTTTTAGTAAATAACCTTCATTCAAGCCAAGAGACCTTAAATAGCTTACCTCGCAAAATTAGGCAGAACTTTAATATTCAACCTATAGCGGCCTAGTTAGTTCGCTTTTTTAATGGCAGGGGATAGATGGAAAGTGAAAGTTGTTCCAATACCAACAGCGCTTTTAACATCGATGGTGCCGTCTAGTTCATTGATAATGTTTTTTACCAGTGACATGCCGACACCACTTCCCCCTTTTTTTGTGGTCATTGATTGGGTGAATAATTTTTCAGTGACTTCTTTTGGCATACCCTTGCCCTTGTCACTAAATTGAAACAGAATTTTACCTTCTGTCTTTTGGTAGTCAGTTTTTACTCTAATTTGTGCGCTTTTATCAGAGGCTTCAATCGCGTTTTTGTATAGGTTGGTTAATAGAATTTCTATTAAATCTTTTTTAGCAAATATCTTTGGAATTGTTTTTAAATCTAGACCTGAAAGACCTAGCTGCACAGCAAACATATTATGGATATTTGTGATTGATTCGTTAAGGTCAATAGATTGTTTTTGTTGGTTATTTCTGCCATTAAGAATGTCACACATGGTAGTTATTCGTTTAAGGCCAAATTCAACCTGTTCTAATATGGTCCTAGATTTTTCTTCCTCGGAAAATAAATTACCGGAATTAATCACTGCA
This sequence comes from Porticoccaceae bacterium, assembly GCA_024644585.1. Lineage (GTDB taxonomy): Bacteria > Pseudomonadota > Gammaproteobacteria > Pseudomonadales > Porticoccaceae > HTCC2207. The sequence continues at coordinate 13,916 of JAHEHM010000015.1, forward strand.
TTAATATTGTTAAATGGCGCTTTGACATCATGGTTATACGCATTAAAAGTTTCAACCATACTTATGGTTTGCCGTGCTTGTTCTAATTCATATATTGTTTCATTGTATTTAATAATTAATGGTATTCGTTCCCTCAATTGATTACTTAACCAAATCAATAGCTGGGTATCTTGATAGGAAAACTGTTCCTTCTTTTGCGGCTGACCCAGCGTAATCATACCAATAACCTCAGAATTTAGGCTGATGGGTAAAAATGCACTTTGTTTTAGATTGGTGAAATCATGTTTTTTGCTAGAACTCGCTTCCTCGTAATAGGTTAATTCTGAATAATTATTAAAAGTTTGTTCTTTATGGTCTTTAATATTGGTCACCAGATTAAATTTTTTAAAAACATTTGGCTGCTCAACACATAAATAGATTGTGTAATTGTCTACTTTAATTAGCCGATAAAAAATATCATCTAATAAGCTCTTTAAATCTTTCCAGTCTAAGCAGTGAGGTAGGGTATTAAGTATTCGTGATTGCTCCTGTTTTAAATCATAAAAATGGCTAATGAGTAGAGAGTTGGTGTAGGGTTGAAAATGATTTTGCAGTTTATTGTAAAGTCCGAAGCAACATAGCATATACAGCGCATTAGAGTAGATAACTTGGCCTTTCTCCATAATTCCATAGTTAAGGGTAAATTCATTAATCAGTATTAGCCCCATGGCAAGGGATACAGCAATAACGCTTTTAGCTAATAGCTGGCTTGCAAATACACGGGTACTAATCAGCCTGTAACGAAATACCGCATAGGCAAGTAGGGACAAGAATGAAACAGCGCCCAGCGTTCCAAAGATTTTAGAGTAACTAAATGAAAGTACCCCGAAAAATGAACCTACGAAATAGGCCATAATTACCCAAGTAATACGTTGCCGCTCGGTAAAGATGGTCTTTCGGTGTGCAATGGCACAGATTACTAAAGAGCAGATTACCGACATTACAAAGTTTATTTTATAAATTAAACCGATTAGATCTGGCTCTGGAAGGTACCCAGTTGGTGAATACACCAGATTACTGGGCAAAACCGTGTTATTCAAAATAGAGATACCAAAACTTAAAGCAAAAGATAGAGTTGTTATTCTGTTAGTCCAAGTCTTATTTGTGTGGGTTATAAAAACTGATAATAGGAGCATTGCTGGAGCGATAAAGAACAGACCGACCCTAAAGGTATGAAATAACGGTAAAAGGGTTTTTAAATTCTCTAATGATGAGAGTAGGTACAATTCTACCGACCACATGGCACAACAAAAACACAAAAAAGCAAAGGATAAAGATACCTTAGATTTATACCGAATGGCCGTAACTGATAAAGCAATACATATAAAAGCGGTGATTAAAAAACTGTACATATCTACCCCCGTGTAAAAAGTCTTTGCCTTAAATATAGCCCAAAAGAATTAATTTTTTAGTGTTATAAATATAGTGGTTTAACTATGTTTTTTTTTGCACTTATGTGATTTCTAAGCATATTTATAGACCTGATCTATGTGTCCCAAGCAGATAACATTTGCATACGTTATTTTAACCAGTCTGATTGAACGAAAACCGGTTGTGGCTTAAAAATGATATGTTGTATCATAAGGCTATAAATTTTTAATCCATGAGTTCTGTTTTTATGACACAACAACTTCCTGTAACTGTTCTTTCTGGTTTTCTTGGTGCCGGCAAAACCACATTACTTAGCCATATTCTTAATAACCGCGAGGGTAAGAAAGTCGCCGTTATTGTTAATGATATGAGCGAAATTAATATTGATGCATCGATGGTGAAGAACGATGTGTCTTTAAGCCACAAAGAAGAAAAGCTGGTTGAGATGAGTAATGGCTGTATCTGTTGCACATTGCGTGAAGACCTGCTGTTAGAGGTTAACAATCTCGCTAAAGACGGTAAATTTGATTACCTGGTGATTGAGTCAACGGGTATTTCTGAGCCCTTGCCGGTGGCGGAAACCTTTACCTTTGCTGATGAGGATGGTGTTTCACTCTCTGATGTGGCAACACTGGACACCATGGTGACCGTAGTCGATGCTGTTAATTTTTTGAAAGACTATGAGGCGGCGAAATATCTTCAGGACACTGGCGAATCTTTGGGTGAAGAGGATGAACGCAGTGTAGCTGACTTGTTGGTTGATCAGGTTGAGTTTGCCGATGTGTTGCTAATCAGTAAAACTGATCTGGTTGAACCCACGGATGTCGAACGATTAACGGCGATTCTTAAGACATTGAATACTGATGCTCAAATTATCCCGATTGAACATGGCAGGGTTGCTGTTGATGAGGTACTGAATACTGGGTTATTTGACTTCGATCGCGCTCAGCAGGCACCAGGCTGGCTTAAAGAGATGCGTGGTGAGCACGTACCGGAAACCGATGAATATGGTATTAGCAGCTTTACCTATGTAGCGCGTCGGCCATTCTATCCGCAAAAATTCCATGAGTTTCTTCATGGTTCTGAAAAATACGGCAAACTTATTCGATCTAAGGGCTTCTTTTGGCTGGCGACGCGCCCTGAGTTTGCGGGTCAATGGAGTCAGGCGGGCGGTATTGCGCGCTATGGCTTTGGTGGTATGTTCTGGAAAGCAGTACCAAAACAGGGATGGCCTACTGATGAAGAGTATTTGGCTTCGATTGAAAAGCAATGGGAAGAGCCCTTTGGTGATATGCGTCAGGAATTAGTCTTTATTGGTCAGGGGCTTGATCAGCAAGCCATGACAGATGCGCTTGATACCTGTTTATTAACAGATGCTGATCTTTTAGAGGGTAAACATCATTGGGCGACATTTAATGATCCTTTCCCTGCTTGGGATGAAGCCGCATGAGTGCATTAGATAGGATAAGTAACAACCCATTGCCACAGATCCAGTTTCGTCAGGGAATAGAGGACACTCAGCATGCAGTTCTAACTGATATTTATCAGGAAGATACTAATATGGTGGTTTGGAAGCGCGACCTCGCCAATAATCTTGAGCAGGCAGCTGATGCTATTATTGAGAGCAATCCAACCCTTGAAGAGTTGCTAGTTGTTAGCCCTGAAAAAGCTTTTGAATCTGTTAAAAAGCTATTGGGTAGCTCTCCAGAAGCTGAGGTGTTGGCTGAGGATATTGCTTATTTGGTTGATATGTTTTGTTGTTTGTTTGATCTTAAACGTGGAGCATTAAGAATGACTGTGCTTGATCGTGCTATGTGCCCAAGATTTCATGTGGATCGTGTTCCCTGTCGATTAGTCACAACCTATCAGGGTATTGCTACTGAATGGTTGCCACATAATGTTGCTGATCGAAGTAAGCTGGGCACAGGCAATATGGGTAAGCCCGATGAGCTATCAGGATTATTTGATAATTTATCTGATATCCAACAGCTCAATTCAGGTGATGTGGGTTTAATGAAAGGCGAGCTTTGGCACAATAATGAAGGGGCAGGGCTAATTCACCGCTCTCCTCAGGTACCTAATAATACGCGTCGCTTAGTTCTAACGCTTGATTTTATGGATGACTAGTCAAGTTAATTGTTTGGGGGTTTATATGAATAAATTGATATTAAGTATTTTATCTATTGCTGTGACACTGTTCACTGGGATTCAGTCTGCCTATGCAGAAAAGAGTGCTGAAAGTTTGGATGCCCATGTTCATGGCCTTTCGGAACTGACGATTGCCATGGATGCTAAAACGATTGAATTACAGCTAATCTCACCGGCAATGAATCTGGTAGGTTTTGAGCATAAGGCCTCGAGTAAACAAGATATTGCTGCGGTTAAACAGGCTGAATTAATCTTAGGCCAACATAATTCACAGTTTTTAATCGCTGGTGGCGACTGCGAGCATTTAAGTACTTCAATTGATAGCGATGATCTTTTGGAGAGCGATAATCATCATGACGACCA
>JAHEHM010000015.1:17936-39993 GCA_024644585.1 Porticoccaceae bacterium
CAGCTATACCTGCAAAGACACTTCAAAACTGTCTTCGATAAAGGTGGCGTTGTTCGCTTCTTTCCCAGGTATCCATAAAATTAATACTCTCTGGGTTACGCCTTCTAAGCAGGGCTCGAACATGCTTTCAGCGAAAAACTCAACTATCAACTTTAAGTAACTGATATGAGCAGCGTAGAAAGTATTATTCAACACGCAGAGCAGCATTGTGCTCTGCGTGGCTCTCGATTAACTCAAAAGCGCAAACAGGTTTTGACCGGCCTTGTTAAGTCGAATAAAGCACTTTCGGCCTATGAATTAATTGATTTTTGTAAGCAGGAATACGGTGAGAGTCTTCCGGCTATGTCGGTTTATCGTATTTTGGATTTTTTGGAGAGCGAGCTTTTAGTGCATAAGCTCAACCTAGCCAATAAGTATGTTGCCTGTATGCATATTAGCTGCGACCATGCCCATGCAGTGCCACAGTTTTTGATTTGTAAAAATTGCAGCATAGTGAAGGAAATTACGGTTGAGGAATCGACTATTTCGGATCTGGGTAACACAGTCAAAGGGGCAGGTTACCAATTGCTAAGCCCGCAGATAGAGTTAAACTGTCTGTGTGACAATTGCGCTTAGATTTTTACTAAAAACTTCGGGATTCGCCAATATTTAGTCATCATTCTGCTACGAATTCAGAACTTTATTGCTGTACAATAGCGCCTTAAAAATTGTGAAGCATTGTTTTTGATGTGAAGTACTTATCAATAGAATATAGGGCGTAGAAGATGGAAAAAGGCGAAATCACAGTATTATTTGATCAATGGAATAGTGCGTTGCAAACCGGAGACCCAAAACAGGTTGCTGCCCTTTATGCGACAGATGCTATTCTGCTTCCTACCGTTTCTAATCAGGTTCGTCACAACCACCAAGAAATAGAAGATTATTTTGTGCATTTTCTTGCCAAGGGTCCACAGGGCAAAATTGATGAATCCAATGTGCGTATCTTTGATGATATAGCGATCAATTCTGGGGTATATACCTTTACTTTTAACGGCGGTGCTTCAGTTCAGGCGCGATTTACCTATGTTTATCGTTGGGATGGTCAGCGTTGGTTGATTATTGAACATCATTCATCGGCGATGCCTGAATAGTCTCAATTTCCTTAATAAAGATAACTAAACTTCTATGGCTCGATTATTTGTAGACAATTTAACCGTTATTGATTTTTCGTATCTTGATCATGCGCGCGGGGTTGTGGGTGAGTCATGGATTGTCGATATAGAGTTGGCAGGTGACCTTGATGATCAGGGCATGGTGTTTGATTTTGGGCATGTTAAGAAACAAATTAAGCAATTTATAGATTGTGAAATTGATCATCGTTTACTGGTGCCAACGGGTTCCTCTGGCTGTATTACCAAGCTTGAAAACAAACGATGCCACATTGAATTTGCCATAAAGAGTGGGGGTTTAATTACTCACGAGTCTCCGCAAGATGCTGTGCTACTAGTTGATTCAGATGTAATTGATGTCGAAAATGTGGCTAAAGATTTACAGGAAAGTGTCAAAGCGTTATTACCTGATAATGTCACTGGTGTGAAGATTCATTTGCGCAATGAAGTGATTGAAGGTGCCTTTTATCATTATACCCATGGCTTACAGAAGCATTTAGGTCAATGTCAGCGTATCGCTCATGGTCATCGTTCGCGTATTGAAATCCTAACCGATGGCGCGCGAAATACTCAACTTGAAGCTCATTGGGCCAACAAATTAAAAGATGGTTATATAGCCACTGAGTGCCACATTCTTGATAAGTTCCAACTGAATGGCATTGAGCACACGCGAATGGCATACCATGCTCAGCAGGGTGACTTTGCGATTAGTTTGCCGAGCGATAAGGTATTTATTATGCCAATGGAAAGTACGGTAGAAAATATAGCGAATTATTTGGCTGACATTATTTCGAAAGATAATCAATCAAACATCGTTGTTAAAGCCTATGAGGGTCTGGATAAAGGCGCTTTTGGTGATGCTACTTTCACTCACTGACGAATTCGAGAAATTGATTCATGAGCTCTAACTCGCCAGATATTCAGGCAGTTCCTACTAATATCATCACCGGATTCCTTGGTGTGGGTAAAACCTCGGCTATCTTGCACTTACTTAAAAGTAAGCCTGATAACGAGCGCTGGGCTGTGCTGGTTAATGAGTTTGGTGAAATTGGTATCGATGGCGCCTTAGTTCAGGGTCAGCGCACTGAACAGCAGGGCGTTTTTATCCGTGAAGTACCCGGGGGCTGTATGTGCTGTGCTGCAGGACTCCCCATGCAGATAGCACTTAATCAGTTGTTGGCCAAAGCTAAACCCGATCGAGTGCTTATTGAGCCTACGGGCTTGGGTCATCCAAAGGAAGTTCTTCAGGTCCTGTCGGCTGAATATTATCAAGATGCATTATCCATTCATAAAACTCTTACCCTGGTTGATGCGCGAAAGCTTACAGACCCACGTTATACCGAGCATGAAACCTTTAATCAGCAAATTGCCATCGGTGATTTGATTATTGGTAATAAACAGGATCTTTATAATGATGAGGATAAAGCAAGACTAGCTGATTACGTTGAAGAAATAGGTCAAGCTCATGCTGAAGTCCTTTACACCCATCAAGGTGAGATTGAGTTTTCTCTGCTGGATGGCTTAACTAAAGGCTTCTCGCCTGTATCAAAAAGTCACCATCATCATCACCATCATGATGATTCAAAACCACTGGCTTCAGATTTACCCATACCCGAGCAGGGTTTTCTGTTTGCTCAAAATGAAGGCGAGGGTTTTCAAAGTGCAGGTTGGCGGTTCTCACCGGATAAGGTGTTTAATTATCAAAAATTATTTTCACTGTTAACGGGTCTTTGTGCGGAGCGCATGAAAGCGGTCTTTATTACTGATGAGGGTGTTGTTGGTTATAACCTAACCTCAGATGCGCTGACAGAAATTCAATTGGATGACTCTTTGGAAAGTCGCATTGAAGTGATTTCTGACGAGATAGATGTCAGTTTGGAAGCTCAGCTACTGTCCTGTTTGTCCGACTAAATTATTCGGTGAGTCCTTATAATTATTCCGTATAGTCTTCGTAGGACTGCATTTCCAAACTATAGGCGGCTGTTGCCATATAGTTTTGAATCAACTTAGTACTTAACTTTCCAGAAATCCAAAACGGGTCATAGAGTGTTTCTAACTGTATGCCCTTGGGCGCACGCACATAGATAATCTGGTTGGGCGGCGGTGGGGGTGAATGAATACAGGCGCCGAAGTAGGGCACCAGAAAAAACTCGGTAATTGTTTGTTCGTCATCAAATTCTAGAGGCACTATAAAGCCCGGAATTCGAATATTAGTGCCGTTCATTTCAGGAATAATACGGGTTGAAACCAGTGCCTGTTGATAGCGATCGTTAACCGCGCTAGTCACTGCATTAGCGAGCTGGCCGCTAATTTCATCTTCCTCAGAACCGTCTTCAAAGTCATACAGATAATTGGGCGGATTTTGTAGGGCATCTAAGTCATCAGCAGGCATTAACTCGTCCCACTCTAATGTTTTGAAAGCCGATGCAGGTTGTTTAGTTAATAGGGTTTTTGAGTCTGACGAGGCGGTTTTTTGGCTCGTTGATGATTCCGATGCGGCGGTAAATTCAAACAGTGAAAATCCCAATAGGGCAATTCCAATAAATTTTAAAGAATTTTTTCGCAACATGGATTTTTGACTCTAGGTTTTAATGACTGTATTTAGTCTTGCTCAGCTATGCTTATTATTGAGAATAGCATATCATTTGATCCACTGTAACTCGTATCATGAACCTGAGGTTGTTAAGAAAAAATGGCCATTGAGCTCGCCAATATTCGCTTCCATTATTCGAAGCGGCCTAATCATAGGGTATTAAACATCCCCTCGTGGTCGCTTTCTTCTGCTGATCAGGCATTTGTGCATGGCCCCTCTGGTGGTGGCAAGTCGACTTTGTTGGGTCTTTTAAGTGGTCTTATCTGTCCTGTTGAAGGTCAGGTGACTGTACTGGGTGAGCGCCTTGATACAATGAATAGCCGTCAGAGAGATCAGTTCCGCGCCGCGTCTATTGGCTATGTTTTTCAGCAGTTCAATTTAATGCCCTACCTTAATGCCACTGATAATTTATTGCTCGCTACGCGCTTTTTAAAGCGTAAAAATACTCGCGCTTTAAACAATGAAATTAAAGACCTTTTTAGTGCGCTCAATATTACCGAAAAGGAATGGTCTGTGCCCACGCGTGATTTAAGTATTGGCCAGCAACAGCGTGTAGCCATTGCTCGGGCGTTGATAAACAAACCCAAATTATTGATTGCTGATGAGCCGACCTCATCACTGGATAAGGCCAATAGAGATGCCTTTATGGAACTATTGATGCCAATGGTTGCAGAGCATCAAATGACATTATTGTTTGTAAGCCATGATTTGAGTTTATCGAGCTATTTTTCTCGGGTTGAATCCCTGGATGATTTTAATCATTTACAGGAGTCAAAATAATGCTCGGTAAACTGGCTATTCAAAGTCTTTGGGATCGAAAAGGTTCAGTGATCCTCTCACTGATGGCGATGACCGTCAGTATCTTTGTGTTGTTAGCGGTAGAGAATATCCGTCATCAAACCAAAGAGAATTTTTCTAATACAGTTTCGGGTGTTGATCTTATTGTTGGCGCCAGAACCGGTAGTTTAAATTTACTCTTATATTCTGTATTTAGAATCGGCAATCCAACCAATAATATCCATTGGCAAACCTACGAAGATATTGCCAGCAGTGAGCAAGTGGAATGGGCGATTCCAATTTCTCTGGGTGATTCCCACAAAGGCTACCGAGTAATGGGAACCAGTAAAGATTATTTTCAGCACTTTAGTTACGGCAAACGGCATGATCTTGAGTTTGCAAAGGGGCAGGCCTTTGATCAGGTATTTGATGTGGTACTGGGCGCAGAGGTTGCCAAAAAGCTCGGTTATCAATTGGGTGATAAGATTGTATTAGCCCATGGAGTCGCAGCTATAAGCTTTAGCATGCATGACGATCGACCTTTTACCGTGGTGGGTATTTTAAAACCAACAGGAACCCCCGTGGATCAAACCTTACATGTTAGCTTGCAGGGTATCGAAGCTATTCATATTGATTGGCAACAGGGTGTAAAAATAGCTAACAGTGGGCTCAGTCAAGCTGACCTAGAAAAAGCTAATCTTCAACCGAAAAGTATTACTGCTTTCATGCTGGGCCTAAAATCCAAAATCGCTACTTTTCATGTGCAAAGAACCATCAATAACTATGCACCCGAACCGGTGGTAGCAATTTTACCCGGAGTCGCGCTTTCTGAACTGTGGCGCATGATTGCTGTGTTGGAAAATACGCTTCTTCTGGTTTCAGCATTAGTTTTTATTGCTGCCTGCTTGGGCGTAAGCGCTATGTTACTGGCATCTATTCGTGAGCGTCGACGAGAGATACAACTGCTTCGCATTGTTGGAGCGCCTCCCGTAGTTCTGTTTTTACTGATTGAACTGGAGGCCTTGATTATCACCTTGGTTAGCTGTGTATTGGGTGCAGGCCTTTTAACCGCCTGTTTGGCCTTGCTAAAAGATTATTTTGCCTCCCAGTATGGGTTGCATATAGAGATCAACTTATTCACCCAGAATAGTGTTTATCTATTGGCTGCAGTGGTCAGCGCATCGGTTGTTGTCGCGGTTGTTCCGTCGCTGAGTGGGTATCGTAAAGCGCTTACAAATTAAGATAAATCCAAACAAATAAACCAACCAAGATATATCAATTACTGTTCGCTTTGGGGCAATGTTATGTCTAATTCGGCAATCAAAAACTCGATCTTTTTCTCAAGCTCAGCAATTCGAGCTTCAAGGGCCTCTACCTGCTCATTAGCTTGCGGTGAAAACGGTGCATTGCTTTGACTGCGTTTGCTGGCAATTGCGGTTAAATCTGGTTCACCACAGAGAAGATGTATAAATCGATCATCCCGCTGACCGGTTTGTTTGGCTATTCGTCGAACCATGGGCGGACTTTGCTGGCATAGCTCATCCAGTATATCCTCAACTTCTTGGTCATTTTCAAAGCTATGCATACGCTGTGTGCGGGTGAGTAACTCATGGACAGTTTGCGCGCCGCGCAGAAGCATTACATTGAGTAAGGCCTGTTTGGCATTGTCTATACCTAACTCTTTAGTTAGGCGCTGTGCAAAGCGGTCAGCTCGCCCACTAGGATCAATATGAACTAAGCTGTTATCTGCTAGTTCTCTTAGGCAGTGTTGAATATCACCACTGGTGTAATGGGTGACAGGTTCGCGGCTAGTTTTCTGGTTACAGCCGATTACTAGGCTATTTAAGGTCAATGGATAGGCATCGGGTGTGGTTTGTTGCTTTTCCATGAGTACGCCTAATACGCGCGCCTGTATGGCCTCTAATTGGGGTTGGATTAATTCTGCTGTGCTGTCTTCGGTAACTTCTTCATTCATTGTTTTTTGGCCATCGCTTGTCGTTGTTCTTCAGTCGCTGGGGACTGATATTTTTCTTTCCACTCACTGTAGGGCATACCATAGATAATTTCACGTGCTTTTTCGTAGTCTAAGGTTTCTCCCTGCTCTTGTGCGGCGGCCATATACCATTTGCTGAGGCAGTTGCGACAGAAGTTGGCGAGAATCATTAGGTCGATATTTTGTACTTGTTTGTGATCGTCTAGATGTTTTATGAGACGGCGAAAAGTGGCGGCTTCGAGTTCGGTTTGGTTCATAAGAGTGCCTTGAAGAGTTAGTAACTCTATAAAGTATAGGCACTAATATTTGGGTTGGTTTGAGATTGAATTTTGGATGGTAAGGGAGGATTGACTCAAAACCCCTTAGGGGTGCTTTGACCCCTTGGGCTTCGCCGCTATTGGCGGCTCGGTCTAAACTTGCTTCTGCAAGTTTGTCGAACCTGAGGAGGTTCTCACCTCATTCGTACGGCCAATAAAAAACCCCGCCCAAAAGGGCAGGGTTTTTGTATATGGCGCACTCGGGAGGCTAAGGCAAGCGCTTTCAAAGTGAAACTTTGTGCGTAGCCGAACGCCGTCAAGCTAGGCTTGTCGGCTGGCAATCCGATTGAGTATTGGGAGAGGATTGACTCAAAACCCCCTTGTGGGGTGTTTTGACCCCTTGGGCTTCGCCGCTTATGGCGGCTCGGTCCAAACTTGCTGCTGCAAGTTTGTCGAACCTGAGGAGGTTCTCACCTCATTCGTACGGCCATAAAAAAACCCCGCCCAAAAGGGCAGGGTTTTTGTATATGGCGCACTCGGGAGGGTAAGGCAAGCGCTTTCAAAGTGAAACTTTGTGAGTAGCCGAACGCCGTCAAGCTAGGCTTGTCGGCTGGCAATCCGATTGAGTATTGGGAGAGGATTGACTCAAAACCCCCTTGTGGGGTGTTTTGACCCCTTGGGCTTCGCCGCTTATGGCGGCTCGGTCCAAACTTGCTGCTGCAAGTTTGTCGAACCTGAGGAGGTTCTCACCTCATTCGTACGGCCATAAAAAAACCCCGCCCAAAAGGGCAGGGTTTTTGTATATGGCGCACTCGGGAGGATTCGAACCTCCGACCGCTCGGTTCGTAGCCGAGTACTCTATCCAGCTGAGCTACGAGTGCGTATAGGTCTCATTTCTGAGGTCGCGTACTATAGGTGAGCGCGTCCATTGAGTCAATATAAACGACGCTTTGTTGTCGATTTTTATCGAAGTTTTGTGTGTTTTTTCTAGGATGCGGGTGCTTCGGCAATAAACACCGCTCTAATTGGCGCGGGATAACCCTCAATAGTTTTATTTGCATCCTCTGGATCTAAAAATGTTTCTAGGGAATCAAAGGTCATCCAATCCGTAGAGCGTTGCTCTTCGCTGGTGGTTTTACATTGATCCACCAGCCTTGGATTGCGCAGTCCAACTTTTTTCATCCAGCTTATTAATGTGTCAGCTGAGGGTAAAAACCAAACATTGGGCATCTTGGCGTAACGACCTTTAGGGAGCAAGGATTCGCCATCTTTACCTTCAATAATCAGTGTTTCTATCACTAGTTGACCGCCATTTCTTAGCAATTCTTTTAATTCCAGTAAATGATCCATAGGTGAGCGTCGGTGATAGAGCACACCCATGGAGAACACTGTATCAAAGGCTTTTAATTTTGCTGGCATATGCTCTATGCCAAAGGGCAATACATCTATAGGATGCTCTTCGCCGGCAAAATGCTTGATGGCATAAAATTGGTAAACTGACTTAGGCGAGGGGTCTATGCCAATGACTCTACTAGCGCCTTCACCGAGCATGCGCCAACAGTGATAGCCATTGCCACAACCTATATCGAGCACAAGTCGATTCTTAAGTGGCTCAATATGAGGAAGAACACGATCCCATTTCCAATCCGAGCGCCACTCTGTGTCTATGTTTAAACCGAAGAGGTTGTAAGGGCCTTTTCGCCAGGGATGAAGGTCCATTAGGGTTGCCTGCAATTGAAGCCTTCGTCCCTTATCCATTAAGCCAGGATCACCAATACTGACATCCTTTTTAAAGTCCATGGTTAGCGGGTCAATTTCAGGAAGTCTTTCTAGACAGCGATTCCAACCTGGCATATCTCCCCAACGCTCGATGCGAAGCTGTTCATTAATTTGCTCGGCGATGCTGGGCTGCCAATCAGAAAGCGGAGAATCGGCTAGCCAGTCAATGAGAGACTGGTATTTTTGTGATGGATCGGTCATATTGGCACTCGTGTTGTAAGGGCGAATTATAATTGATTAATGAGCCAATAGCATAAAATTACTGTATACAACTGGATCTTATATGAGTGACCAAAGAATAGATGCGCTTGAAGAAAAGCTAGCTTACTTAGAGGCTAGCAATGCTGAAATGAGTGAAGAAATATTTAGACAACAACAAGAAATAGCCGCGCTTACCAAGGCCCATCATCAATCCATTGCACGATTGCAAAATTTGGAAGATGCCGAGGCTGATGCAGGTAACAGCATGGGTGCTGTTTCTATGGAAAAACCGCCGCATTATTAATTGTGACTTGAGTCATATGCAGCTTTAGTTGTGAGCGGCCTAGGGGTAAAACATGTTGGAGTTAGACCAGTCAGTTAAGACGCAAATAGATAATGTATTTTCTGAGCAAAAATCAAAGGCTATTTCTTTGAGAAGCTCTACCTGTGCACAGCGCCTTGCAGCTTTAGATCGCTTTGAAAAGGTTTTTAGAGCCTCCTTTGACAAGATTTATCAGGCCGCTGCTGAAGATTTTTCTAAGCCAGAAGCAGAGGTTGATACCGGTGAGATTTTAACGGTTTTAACTGAATTAAAGCATGTGCGCAAACACCTCAAGCATTGGATGAAACCTACTGCTGTTCGCGCAACAGCTACCATGTTTGGTACAAAGTCACAGATTATTAATGAACCCAAAGGGGTTACGTTAATTATTTCTCCGTGGAATTATCCCTTTAATCTGAGTTTTGGGCCGATGATTTGGTCGATTGCTGCGGGTAATACGGTTATTTTGAAACCCTCTGAAATGACACCTGCTATGTCAAAAGTAATTTCAGAGATTGTCAGCCAATCCTTTGATACCAATCTGGTGACTGTAGTTCAGGGTGATGCCGCCGTTGCGCGCTATCTAACCCAGCAGCCTTTTGACCATATTTTCTTTACGGGTAGTCCGGCAGTAGGTAAGCAGGTGATGGCTGAGGCGGCCAAAAACCTCAGCTCAGTGACCCTAGAGCTGGGTGGTAAGAGCCCAGTGGTGATTGATTCTTCAGCTGATCTTAAGAGGGCGGCTAATTCTATTTGTTTCGGTAAGTTTGCCAATAATGGTCAAACCTGTATCGCCCCTGATTATGTCTATGTCCACCAGTCGGTAAAGAAGGATTTTCTATCCGCTATGACTAATGCTATCGAAGAAAAGTATGGCAATCAGCAAGATCTAATCAGTAATTCAGATTATTGCCGAATCGTAAATCAGGGTCATTATGAACGGGTTTCAGGTCTGATTAAAAGCGCTGTAGAAGAGGGTGCATCTGTTTACAAAGGCGGTGAATGTATTGATTCACAGCGTTTTGTGTCGCCGACTATTTTAACTGAGGTCAACCCTGACTCTGAGATTATGCAGCAGGAAATTTTCGGGCCAGTTTTACCGGTTCTAGAGTTTTCAGATATTGATAAGGTCATTACTACCATTAACAGCAACCCAAAACCTTTGGCGCTTTATGTGTTCAGTAAACAGAAGCAGTTTACTGATAAGGTTATCCAGCAAACCAGTGCGGGTGACAGTGCCATTAACGCCACAGTCATTCATATTTTGCATCAGAACCTGCCCTTTGGCGGTGTGAATAACAGTGGCATCGGTAAAGTAGGCGGGCTATGGGGATTCCAAGCCTTTTCTCATCAGCGCAGTATAGTAGATGATAGGTTAGGCTTAAGCGATATGCTAAGTCCGCCCTACACACCAAAAGTGAAGCGCATGGTGAAGAGTGCTATTAAGTTTTTAACTTAATCCTATTTAATGGCGATTAATGAGCCAAAGTTGTAGCACTGAAACCAAGGGCTAGCTGACTTAAAGCCACATTGTTTAAGACGATCAATATGGGTTTCAAGGGCCTCAGGCATTAATACCTTATCAATGGCATCGCGTTTTTGACTAATCTCTAGGTCGCTATACCCCTGATCCCGCTTAAACTGATGATGCAGTTCGCTGAGTAACTGATTAAGTGACTCGGGCTCAAAATGCAGTTTTTCAGAGATAATTAAGCAGCCATTGGTATTTAGCCCCTCATAGATACGGCTGATTAGCTCAGCACGCTGGGCTAGTGGCACAAATTGCAGGGTGAAATTTAAGATCACCAACGACGCATTGGTGATTTGAATATCACAGATATCGCCTTTAATTAATTGAGTAGCAGTAGAAGCGGGCTGCCCCTCAAGAATTGTCGCGAGTTTATCCAACATAGCTTGAGAGTTATCTACCGCATATATGGTTGCATTGCGGTTTTCAATGCGTTCTCTTATAGCTAGGGTAGAGGCGCCCAAAGAACAGCCAAGGTCATAGCAATGACTGTTTTCTTCTACAAAGCGATCAGCCAGTTCACCGGTATGATTAATAATGGTTTGATAGCCGGGCACCGAGCGCTGAATCATGTCGGGAAAAACATCCACCACCGAGCTATCAAAGACAAACTTAGGTACCTTGCCGAGGGGTTTTGAAAATAGCTTGTCGCGGTTACTGTCAGTCATGTTATGAAATAATGTCCAATCCAGTATCAACCGCTAATTCACTGTTGGTAATCACTGCGGTTTGTGCCTTTTCAGGGGTTAAATACTCGGCGGCAACTCGTTTAAGGTCCGCTTCAGACACATTTAAAATACGCTGTCTAAATTCAGTTTGAGTCTGTCTATTGCGACCATTAAGCTCACTGTAGAACGATTGAATGGCTTCGCCGGCAGGCGAGCTTGGTTTATCCATACTGCCAATCACACCCAACACAGCTTCCTCAATTTTATCGCCACCAATCGGCTTGTCTAGGGCCCATTGAATGGACTGATCAAAGTCGTTAAGTGTGCCCTCGATTCGTGGGTCGCGATAAGAGAAAAAGCGAAACGCGCCAGTGTGACTATCCTGTGAAGCACCGCCACCATAGGCGCCACCCTGTTCACGGATGGTGCGATGCAAGAAGCCATTGCGCAAAATACCGCCCAAAAGAGTAAGTGCAGCAGCATCAACATGACTGCCGGTTACGGTTGGATAGGCTTTGGCGCAGAAACTTACCTGTGTGGCCGCAGTCCAGCAGTGGTTGATGGTTTCAAGCTGAGGCTGATAGTCAAAAATATTGTTGGTTTGCAAAGGTGCTTGCTGACTTGGGAATACGGAACCCATAGTCGCAGCGAACCCGTCAATATGGTCTTTTTCAGCAACTAACAGGTACTGCCTTTGTTGCTGTAATACTAATTGATGAATAGCCTTTAACTTTTCGGCTAAACCTTCAAGTGCACTGGGTGTTTTTATGGCCTCGCGCAGTTGCTTCAACAGACCTAGTCCAGTCATTCCACTCCAGCGTTGTTTAAGCTGTCCATAGGGTGACATACCGCTACTGGATGCCATCATGGCTAATACATGCCCATTACTAACAACCGAAGATTCTCTGTGAGTAAGGATCTGTGCCACTAGCTCCTCAAGCCTGGGAAGTTCATCAAATCGAGCCTGTGTAAACGATTCCTCCATTAATTCGCTCATAGCTTGCTGATTACTGGCTAAACCCTTACAGGCAAAAGTCAGGTTACCATGTAACTGATTAAGATCTTCTCGATGGGTACGCACCGCCGTGGCCGCTGAATAAGAACCAACAACACTAGAGTGCCAAAGTTGAGTCTGTTGATAGTCGCGGTTACCAACGCCCATTTCAGTAACGCAGGTGCTATAGAGTGGCAATAGGTCCATTTGCTCTGCACTGAGTTCAGGGAATGGCATTATCATTTGCTGGTAGGCAATTCCATTAGTACCTGCGGCATAGCTAGTAATAGGAATAGATTTAAATTCTCGTCCAGTGGGGTCAGAAAAACTACTTTCTTTAGGGATATCTGAAATATCCACCTTCGGCAGTATATTTAAATCTTCCTCCATTTCTTGGCGCTGCTTAAGTGCTTCAGCCGAGGCAATAATGGCCTGCTTTTGTTCATCGTTTAGTGCTGCTTTAATACTGGCTAACTGTTGTTTTTCAGCGGTATCCTTGGCCTGAGCAAGCTCAGTATCTGGCTTGAGTACCAAACGTATACGGTGGTTATTATCGAGCAGAAGTTTGCGCGCCAGAGACTTTATATAATCTGGGTTCTGTATCTGTTGCTTGAGTTTTTCTAATACCGGATCTAAATCCAGTAGTGAAACCGGATCGCCGCGGTGGGTAGCACTAGTCAGTGCGGTAAGAATTAGATTTAAACCATAGGGGTATGATCCGCCGGATATTTCGCGCTGTGAAAGCTCGAGCTGATGCAGGCTAGCTGCGACTTGCTCATAGGGTAAGCCATTCTCAGCGACATCGTTTAATACCTGTAACACCATCGCCTCAACCGCGTCGGCTTGCTCAGGGTTGGCACCTTCAATACCACAGGCAAAGCAGAGCTCTAGCTGAGAGTCTTCAAGGCCACACATGGGTGAGGGCGCAGAACCTAAGTCCGTTGTTTCTAATGCTTTCTGCAGGGGAGAACCACTATTATCAAGCAGTACACTGGCTAATAGTCGAGCACTCATGCCATCTTCAAGATTGGTGCTGTTGCCTAACAGCCAAGCAATTACAATATGTGTTTTATCTTTAGAGCCTGAATCATCCTGCTGTGAATCATAGGCATAGGTTTCTTCAAAATACTGGGGCTCTAGGTAACGCTGTTCCTCAGTAACCGCTATGCGTTTATCAAGCTTTTCAAAGCGGTGTAGAGCCTGCTCTTGGAATCGTTGTTGATGTTCAGAGGCAGGGATGTCACCAAAGGTAATAAATATGGCATTACTAGGATGATAATGAGTTTTATAAAACTGCTTAAACTCATCATAGGTTAGATTTGGAATATCAGCAGGCTCACCACCACTGTTGTAATGATAGGTGCTCGTGGGATACAGATTTTTGCTCATGGTTTGCCAGAGGGTCGAATTTATCGAGCTCATAGCGCCTTTCATTTCATTAAAAACAACCCCTTTGTAGGTAAGGTCAGAGCTGCTGTCATTGGCAGTAGCAAACTCCAATCGATGACCTTCTTGAGCGAAATCCAAAGGGTCAAGGCGAGCAAAAAATACCGCATCTAAATAGACCTCAAGTAGATTGTTAAAATCCTTTTTATTCTGGCTGGCAAAAGGGTAGGCCGTCCAATCAGAGCTAGTAAAGGCATTCATAAATGTATTTAAAGAACGCCTAATCATCATAAAGAACGGATCGCGCACAGGAAATTTCTCACTGCCACAGAGTGCCGTATGTTCAAGAATATGAGCCACGCCAGTGGAGTCCATAGGCACAGTTCGCAGTGCCACCAAAAATACATTTTCTGAGTTATCAGCGGCCAAATGAATATGCTGAGCTCCAGTCACAGTATGACGGTATTCTTCGAATTTAACTTTAAGGGATGGAATTTCTTGCGCGCGAACTAATTCGAATGCGGAGTGAACACTGTGCTTCATAGAACTCTATATCTCTTAGAAAATGGTATTGGATTATTTTACGCTAATTAACCGCGTTGGACATTAATGTTATTGATTTGACGATATTCAATAGGTGTCATACCTTCCCAGCGTTTAAAGGCTCTGTAAAAAGTACTGGGTTCTGAAAATCCCGTTAAATAAACAATTTCAGCAATGGACTCATCGGTTTGCGACAACAGCCGGCGCGATAATGATTTTCGATGCTGAGTAATGATACGTTGCAGACTGGTTCCTGCGAGAGTCAGCTGATGTCTAAGCTGACGCGGTCTTATGGAAAGCTCATGGGATATTCTCTCAAGGGTAATATCGCCAGATTCTAATAGGGCGCCCACCTGACTGCGTACCTCAAGGATTAGGTCACGCTTTTCAAGTTGCTCCATATGCTGATCAGCACTCTGAACATGCATAGATAATAATTCGGGTTCAGCATAGGGTGATCGGTAGTCTAGAATTTTTGGATCAAAATACAGCTTAAACTGTTGTGTATTAAACTCTACAGGACATTGAAACACTCGCTGATATTCTTCAAGGTTTGTTTTTGCGGCATGTGTAAAGCAAATTCGCGTAGGTTTAAATTTGTCATCACTTACCGATTGTAAAAATCGAATCAAACTCACCACCATGGCCTCAGCCAAATGGGGTGTTAAATACTGATGCTCAGAAAAATAATTGGTTAGGAAAGGGGTCGTTGATTCAGTTACTTCGCCATGCATGGCATCACTAATCAGCCGTTGATAGCTTAAAACCCGTCTTAAACCATCACCAAAGGTGGTGCTACTCAGCAGTAGATATTCAAGAATTTGCCCCTTATAGACTGGCATTTTTTCACCCAGATGCAGTCCAATACAGGGGTCGCCAGATAGCTCAGCCGCCGCCTCCCAAAATAGCGGTTGGGCTGAGAAATGGGTTCGCAAGTTTGGCTTGTAAAGCTGTGCAGGGTCCATGCCACAGCGGCGAAGAACCTCGTCGGCATCCACGTCGAGGTTTAATAGGCCTTGATAGGCCATGCGAACAAGGGTGCCTGAATCCGTTAAAGCCGCCATAACGCCACATTTAGGTTAATTAAAACCCCATCATACCTAATTGACTCAAATGACAAAATGATTTTTTTTGATGCCAATGTGAAGCGTTTAGCAAAGGCACACAATCTTAACCATGAATCAAGTTGCCCCCAAGACATCTACAGCGGTTTCAGGCACAGCACCAATCGTCTTAAACTCGCTACCCAATATGCCGATAATATTAGCCAAGGCAGCTATAAAGTCGGGCAGTTATAAGGTGGGTGATAGTCTTCCGGCAATCAGTGCTGAATGGCAAGATATGTCCTTGGATGTTCAACATCTGGCGCAATACAACCAAATCTGTGGCTTTGCCGAGCATAAAATGCCGGCCACCTATCTTTGGACAAGAGCCTTTCCTTTAATTATGCGCATCCTAGTTTCAAAGCAGTTCCCATTACCTGCTATGGGTCAGGTGCATTTAAGTAATCAAATTTCTGTCCACAAGACCTTTGATATCAGTAAAAAAATTACTATTACAGCAGCTGTTGCCCATTCCAAGCTTTCCTCAAAGGGCTTGGAGTGGACTATGCAACTAACAGCAGATGTAGAGGGGCTATCGGTATGGTCAAGTCAGTCGACTTTTTTACACCGATGTAAAACCGGTATTGAGCGCAATTCAAAAATAATAGAAAACGCCGATGGTGAATCACAACAATGGACCTTAGCAAAAGACTTAGGCCGACGTTATGCGGCAATTTCAGGGGATTACAATCCCATTCATCTCGGTGCGCTCAGTGCCAAACTTTTTGGTTTTAAACAGGCAATTGCTCATGGTATGTGGAGTAAGGCGCGTTGCCTAGCAGCCCTTGATGCTGTCACTCCAGACTCAGGGTATCAGGTTAATGTGAATTTTTTAAAACCGGTCTATTTACCATCAACAGTTAATTTTTATGCCAAACCAGAAGAGGGTAGGCAGAATTTTTGCCTCTACGACTCCAGCGGTGAGCATAGACATTTACAGGGTTCAATTTCATAGGGTGTTATACATGTCAGACTTTAAAGTACCAGTAAACGATTATTTATTTCTTTTCAACGATGTGCTGGATATGCAGCAAAAGTATCAGCGCGTTGAGGGTGGCGATCAGGCGACCCCCGATATGTTGGAAGCGATTTTTACAGAAGGTGCAAAGTTTTGTGAAAATGAAGTAGCACCGCTGTACCAATCTGGTGACGATGGCTGTCAGTGGAATCAGGGTGATGTCACCACTCCTAGTGGATTTAAAGAAGCCTATAGTAAATATATCGAATCGGGTTGGCCCTCACTAACCGGCAGTCAGGAATTTGGCGGTCAAGGCCTGCCTACCTCGGTTAGCTCGGCATTTAATGAGATGCTCAATACGGCCAACTGGGCCTGGGCCATGTACCCGGGTTTGAGTGAAGGCGCTGTTGCCACATTAGAAGATCATGGCACTGACGAGCAAAAAAGTACCTATTTATCCAAACTAATTAGCGGTGTCTGGAGTGGCACTATGTGTCTGACAGAGGCCCATTGCGGTACTGATTTGGCACAGATGAAAACCAAGGCTGTCCCTAATGAAGACGGAAGCTACAAAATTAATGGCACCAAAATTTTTATTAGTGCTGGCGAACATGATTTAACGGAAAATATTGTCCATATTGTGTTAGCAAAACTCCCTGATGCCCCCGAGGGTACAAAGGGTATTTCACTGTTTATTATTCCTAAGTTTCTGCCTGCTGCCGACGGCTCTGTCGGTGAGCGCAACGGTGTTAATTGCGGTTCTATCGAGCACAAAATGGGTATTCATGGTAATGCCACTGCGGTATTGAATTTTGATGACGCTACTGGCTACTTGATCGGTTCTCCCCATTCCGGTCTAAGTGCCATGTTTACCTATATGAATGTTGCTCGCATTGGTACGGCGAGTCAGGGCACGGCAGCAGCAGAACGTTCTTATCAGGGTGCCTCCGCCTATGCAGTCGAACGATTGGCGATGCGCTCAATCTCAGGGGTTAAGAACCCTGAGGGCCCTGCAGATCCTATTGTTTGTCACCCAGATGTTAGAAAAATGCTTTTAACGCAACGGGTGATTGCTGAAGGTAGCCGAGCCATGGTGTGCTATGCCAGCCAATTTGCTGATCTCTACACCTCTGCCAAAACTAAAGAAGAGCAGGAGTATGGTGAGAGTCGCCTCGGATTTTGCACGCCGATTCTCAAGGGGTTTATTACTGAGCAGGGCGTAATTGCTGCTAATTACGGTGTTCAGGTTTTCGGTGGACATGGTTATATTAAAGAATGGGGTATGGAGCAGATTCTACGCGACAGCCGCATTGCTACTATATATGAAGGCACTACCGGTATTCAGGCGCTAGATCTTATCGGTCGAAAGACTCTCATGGATAAGTTCAAACAGCTTAAAATATTTACCTCAGAAATGCGTCAGTTTGTGATGCCGCTACTGCTATCAACTAAGACCTCAAGAGCTATGCGAAAATATGCTTGGAAAACCTTAAAGATGAGCCTTAAGTGGCGATATCTCGCCTTGCGAATGGCTCTGCAGGCAAAGCGAAATAAAGATTCAGTGGGTGCAGGCTCAGTGGACTTTCTAATGTTCTCTGGCTATGCCTTTATGGCCTACATGTGGATGCAGATGGCAGCAAAAGCCGAGCAGAAACTGAACAGTTCCGAGGGTGATAGTCGGTTTAACCAAGACAAGTTAATTAGCGCAGAATTCTTCTTTGAGCGTTATTTGCCTCAGTCTTCTGCCCATGCCAAAACAATAAGCGCAAATCTGGGTTCTCTAATGGATATGCCTAACAGTTATTTTGCTGACTCCTAGGATTACTTTGTACTTATAACGCTTGAGCAAGACCCACACAGCTGGTGATTAACAGTAATAAGCCAATGTTTCTATAGAAGCTGCGGTTGTCTCGCTGTAATAACCATTGATGGGTTTTGAGTCCTATCAGGTGGCCTATACCGGCAAAGGGAAGAAGCAGTAGCGCGTTAACTAACTGTAAGTCCACTTTTGCATAAGCCAGTGCACTCAGTTTTATACTGACTAAAACAAACCAGATAACAAACAGCGTGGAACGATATTCATGGGGTTTGATATAGCGCATAGCCACTGCAATAATTAAGGGTCCGCCCACCAAAGAGGTGCCGCTAATATAGGCGCCAAAGGTCAAAAAACTAAAGTCCATTAATCGACTACTGCTGCGCATGGGCATATCAAAAATATAGGTTAGCGAATAGGCGGCAATCAACACAAAGATAATGATATTGGTGAGTTCAGCGGGAAGAACTAAGAGACCAATCACACCGGCCAATTTAGGGATGATCATAATCGCCATGCTATAGCGAATAAACCACCAGTTGACCTCTGTTTTGATATGTTTGTCGTTGCTATTAGATGATGCGTTTTTTAAATGATCACCAATCACGGTGGTGCTAGCAAAAAACAGCAAATGTATTGAGATGATCGGTAAAAATACCAAGGGATCATCTAAAACCAGAAGTAGAAACGGCAGGGTAAATAGCGCGCCACCAAAACCTATACCTGAGCGAACAAAGCCACTCCAGGCAAAAATGAGCGCGATAGCCGCGAGCTGAATAAAGCTGAGTTCGGTCATTGATTAGTATGGCTTAGCAGCATTCACAACTTGCGGGTTGGCCGTCGATGGCCTTTTTCTCGGCTGCATCACAAACAGAGATAACCTCCACCTCAAAGTGGAGGTTTTTTCCAGCCAAGGGGTGGTTCATATCCACATCAGCATTAAACTTTCCCACCTTAATTATGGTGCCGTGACGCACCCCAGTATCGGTATTTACTTTAATTTGCTTTCCGGTAGAAAGCTTACCTTCATGTTTGAGGTATTTGACTGGAATACGTTGAGTGTTATTGATATTTCTAAGGCCATAACCTTCGGCAGGCATCAGTGAAAAAGAGAACTTTTGACCACTGCTAGCTTTACTTAGTTGAGATTCAAAACCCCGTGGCATTTCTCCTCGACCATGGGTATAAACTAAGGGCTGTTTTTTGTCGTAAGTATTTTCGATAATGTTTTGATTATCATCTTTAAGACTGTAGTGAACGGTTATCACTTTATTTGCTGCAATAAACATAGATTATCCTTAGGTAAGGCGCTTATTATAGCACCATATCTTAAAACTGGGGCCCGGTTAATGTCTGTAGAAGAATCCACAAATAAATCTCAAACTGATACTGAGGGCTTCGCGTCAATGCTTGATGATGGCGTAGTTCCCCACTCGGGAAAGGGTGCTCATATCTCATCGACCGCTACTAAACAGACACCTGGTATGGTCGAACGAAGAAAGGCGGCCCAGCAAGATGACCAATCAGGTGGCAATCAGCTTGATGCGGGTACTACTATTAAGCAGTTAGACCCATTCGATGTTTTATCTTTTGTTCGCCCTGGTGTTCAACATGGGGTTTATAAAAACCTGCGACTGGGAAAATATGACATACATTCTTCATTAGACTTACATGGCCGCACCGTGGATCAGGCGCGACAGGATGTGTGGCGTTTTCTAGAGGATGGGTTTGCTCAGGGTATCAGATGTTGTTTGATTACTCATGGCAAGGGGCAGGGAAGAGAAGAGCCGGCAAAAATTAAAAGCTGTGTTAATCATTGGTTACCACAGTTTACCTATGTGCTTGCTTATCACACGGCGCAAAAAATGCATGGTGGCCTTGGTGCTACCTATGTATTATTGAGTAAAAGTGCGGCTTCAAAACAGAAAACAGCTAGGCAACATCAACACCGCGCAAATAAATATTAAAATAACAATCCAATCAAATACTTGCCCCGTAGGAATTTTATAACAAGGGGTAAAATAAGAACCATGAAATGGTCATTCGTAACATTGTTAAAGCATTCTAAAGACGCGTGGATGGCGCCAGCCGCCATGTTTGCCGCTCTGGTTATACCCAATAATTTTCTTATTCTTAAATTCCTTGCAGTTATTTTGGCAATGGCTCTGTTCTACAACACCATTTCATCCACGAAAATCATCAAAGGCTTTAGCAAATGAACTTTTCATGGATGCTAGTGGCTGATGCGATGTTAGCCGGTTTATTGCCAATGCTTGTGATCGCTACTCTGGGCTGGTTCTACAGTATTTGGGCTGATGAGGTAAGTATTGTTTCCCCTCTGTGGCCACTGATGGTTCTTAGTTCGGTATTCACCTATGCTAAATTTTTTGGCGCACAGGGTGAATTACTATTGGTTGTTCAAGCGATGGTCGGGCTCTGGGCAATTCGTATGGGTTATTTCTTATTTATGCGCAACATTAATCGCCCCGAAGATCGCCAATACAGATTGATGCGACAACGGACTAGCTCCTCCTTTCATGTTAAAAGCCTTTTCTATATATTCTATGGCCATGTGTTGTCAGCATGGATTGCCAGCTGGTTGTTGATGATTATTTGTTATCACATCGCCGCCGGTACCCTCGATTGGACTGTTTATCAAAACGTTGCTATTGCACTTTGGGCCATTGGGCTACTAGTCCAGTCTATCGCTGACTACCAGCTTTATAAATACAGTCGTGAAATTCAAATGGTGGGCGGAACTTATGGTAGAGGTTTGTGGCGTTACAGTCGACATCCCAACTATTTTGCAGAATGCTTTATATGGTGGTCATGGTGTTTGTTAGCATTGCCTACAGGTAATGTCTTGGCCATTATTTCCCCCGCCTTTATGACCTATCTAATGGTTAAAGTGAAGGCCAATCAAGCGGTTGAAGAAGAAATTGCCTCAAGACGACCTGACTATAAGAAGTACGTGAGTTCCACCAGTTTTATGGTGCCTTGGCGCCCTAAGTTTTAGTTGTTTGCTAGATTTCTTGTAACTCTGATAGTACTTCGTAAACCCCTTTCATTAGTTTTTTGATTTGTTTGTCGGTTATGATAAATGGTGGCATCAGATAAACCAATTTGCCAAAAGGTCTTACCCAGAGTCCCTGTGCCACGAATTTTTTCTGTATTTCTGCCAGATTAACCGCCTGTTTCATTTCAATCACCGCTATAGCGCCCATGCATCTAGTAGTGGCCACTGATTCAAGTGGTTTAAATGCCTCTAGTTCAGCAGAAAAGGTAGCTTCAATTCGCTTAACGTTGGCTTGCCAGTCTTGGCTAAGTAGCAAATCAATACTGGCGTTAGCCACCGAACAGGCAAGAGGGTTGCCCATAAACGTAGGACCGTGCATAAAGCAGCCGGCTTCACCCTCGCAAATACCCTGACTGACTTCATCAGAGCAGAGGGTGGCGGCCAAGGTCATATAGCCACCGGTTAATGACTTGCCTAGGCATATTATATCTGGGCTAATTTCCGCCCATTCACAGGCGAAAAGTTTGCCGGTACGACCAAATCCGGTAGCGATTTCGTCAGCAATTAGCAGAATATTATGTTCACTGCATAGGGCTCTTACCTGACGCAAATAATCGGGAGAATAAAAGTGCATGCCACCCGCACCCTGAACGATAGGCTCTAAAATAACAGCGGCTATCTGTTGATGATGAGCTTCAAGTATGGCTTTGAATTCTGCGATATCGCCTTTTTTGAAGGGCTGATCGAAAGCAGTCTGTGGCTTGGGTGCAAAATAATGCTCAGGTAGTACCTGATTGAAAATATGATGCATCCCATTTTGTGGATCGCATACGGACATAGCAGCAAAGGTATCACCATGATAGCCACCGCGCAGGCTAAGTAATTTATTCTTCTGTGGTTGCTTCTTTGAAATCCAATATTGAAATGCCATCTTGATGGCGACCTCAACAGATACTGAGCCAGAATCAGACAAAA
>JAHEHM010000015.1:40093-54591 GCA_024644585.1 Porticoccaceae bacterium
CCATGATAGCCACCGCGCAGGCTAAGTAATTTATTCTTCTGTGGTTGCTTCTTTGAAATCCAATATTGAAATGCCATCTTGATGGCGACCTCAACAGATACTGAGCCAGAATCAGACAAAAATACCTTGGTCAGCCCCGCAGGAGTTAGTTCTACCAGTTTTTCACAGAGTGTCACCGCAGGGGAGTGGGTAATGCCGCCAAACATGACATGACTCATACGATCGATTTGATCTTTTGCCGCTTGGTTCAAAACCGCATGGTTGTATCCATGAATAGCACACCACCATGACGCCATGCCATCGATCAGTTGTCTGCCGTCCTGCAGGTTTAAATAAACACCCTCTGCAGAGGTTACCTCATAGGCAGGTATAGGGTCAGTCAGAGAGGAATAGGGATGCCAGACATATTGCTGATCTTTACGAATAATGTCTGATTCATTGTTTATGATCGTCACCTAGTTTGTCTTCCTCTGTTCTGATTGAATCGCATGATGCTATGCATTACGAAATAATGGAGCTAACAGCGCAATTGTAACAAATTATCAGTGTTATTTTTTGTTTGGTGGTTATTCCCTTTGGTACTACAATGGCGGCCATCAAAAACTGTGAGATAACAAATGCTCAGTAAGAAAAATCAACTGGAAGCCAACAAGCTGCAGAAGCGCTTGCGTCGCAATGTGGGTAAGGCCATTGCCGATTATAATATGATTGAAGCTGGCGATAGAGTCATGGTCTGCCTGTCAGGCGGGAAGGATTCTTACGCCATGTTGGATATTCTTATGAATCTACAGGCTAGCGCGCCCATTGATTTCGAGCTTATTGCGGTTAATTTAGATCAAAAACAGCCCGGCTTCCCCACAGAAGTGCTTCCTAATTACCTCGATGCTCTAGGTGTCAATTACCATATTCTAGAAAAAGATACCTACTCTATTGTTACCAGTAAAGTACCTGAGGATAAGACCTTCTGTGGTCTCTGCTCACGATTACGTCGTGGAACTCTGTATGGCTTTGCGCAAAAAATTGGTGCTACTAAAGTGGCGCTAGGTCATCATCGTGATGATATCGTTGAAACCCTTTTTCTCAACATGTTTTATCAGGGTAAATTAAAAGCCATGCCGCCTAAGCTGTTGGCTGATGATAAGCAAAATATGGTGATTAGGCCCTTGGCATACTGCCGAGAGTCGGACTTGCAGGCGTTGGCGGAACTAAAAGAATTCCCTATTATCCCCTGTAATCTTTGCGGTTCACAGGATGGTCTTCAGCGTCAGGTAGTAAAAGAAATGTTGCAAGTCTGGGAGCGTCAGCACCCGGGTCGTATGGATACTATTTTTAAAGCCATTAAAAATGTTTCCCCCTCTCAGTTAGCTGATACAGATCTTTTCGGGTTCACTGGTTTACAGCTCGAAAGAGAAACCACCATAACCGCCGAAGACGCACAAAATATACCCACCATTTCTCTCTAAAATCTCTAAAAATTAATCTATAGTTAATCAGAAGGCATAGTTTTACTTTTAATTGCTATGCAAATTATTTTATTCACTAATAAATAGAAGCGGTTTTATGAAAAATAAACTTTTAATCATATCCTTTTTAGTATCCTTTTTTTACTTCCCAAGTCTAATGGCTTTTGAGCTTGGGGTTGGCGCCAGATCAATGGGTCAGGTTGTTGAGGTTGGTAAAAAGCTAGGAAATAGCTTTAATGTTCGAATAGCGGTTGGCAGTGACTATGAATCTGGCGAAATTGAATATAGCTCTTCTGATGAAATTGAGGTTGAGTCAGTTTTATCTGGCGATGTTGGTCAGTGGAGCGCCAGTCATTCATCCCTATTAATCGATTATCATCCATGGCAGGGGAATTTCCGATTAACTCTTGGCTTAACCGATAATTCACTCAAATGGTCGGCTAAGAATAATGGTGCTGTAACTATTGGCGGAAACTCTATATCTCAGGATGTTGTAGATTCGGTTGATGCAGAAGTGCAGTTTACCGACGGGATGTCACCCTATATTGGACTGGGCTGGGCTTCAGGATTCGATAAGGTCAAAGGTTTTTCTTTTAACGGTGACATTGGTTTATTAGCTACCTCTAATTTTGTGGTTTTATTTGATGCAAACTGTATTGATGGTCAAGCTATTTCTGCGGGATGTCAAGAAGCTAAAGAGGATGCTAAGGACGAACTTAAAGAGCTTCAAGCTGACGAGGAAATCAGTCTTCTGCCTCTTGTAGGTTTGGGCGTTTCTTATAAGTTTTAATATTGTTAGGAGTTGAAGTGGTGGACTACATTTTCTCCATCACTTCAATGCCGAGTAAATCTAAGCCCTGTTTTAAAATAGCTGCGCTAGTGGCTGCGAGCTGAAGTCGACTTTTAGCCGTTTCGGGCGGTACATCTGATTTAAGAATAGGGCAGTGCTCGTAAAAGCTCATGAATAAACTGGATAGCTCATACAGGTAATTACATAAGGTATGGGGGTAGCATTCAGCGGCAACCTGTTCGACCACATCATTGAACTGCAGCAGCTTGAGTGCCAGTTGTTTTTCCTGAGTCTCGCCGATATTAATTTTGGCAGTAAAACCCTCTAATTTGATTTCTGCTTTGCGGAAAATACTACAAATTCGGGTGTAGGCATATTGCAGGTAGGGTGCAGTATTGCCTTCAAATGAGAGCATAGAATCCCAATCAAAAATATAATCATTGGTGCGCGTTTTACAGAGGTCGGCATATTTCACAGCGCCAATACCTACTTTTCTAGCAATTTCCTTAATTTCTTGATCATCCAGATCATTATTTTTCTCTCTCACAAGCTGTTCAGCTCGATCCATGGCTTCTTTTAATAAATCGGCCAATTTCACTGTGCCACCGGTGCGCGTTTTGAAGGGTTTTCCATCTTTGCCCATCATGGTGCCAAAGGCGTGATGCTCTAGGCTGACCGAATCAGCAACAAAGCCCGCTTTTTTGCCGGTAACAAAAACCTGCTTCATATGCAGTGATTGTCGGGCATCAATAAAATACAGGATGCGTTCGGCTTTAAGTTGATTGGCTCTATAGCGTATAGCGGCTAAATCGGTGGTGGCATAAAGAAATCCGCCACCCGATTTTTGAACAATCATCGGAGAGGGGTCACCGTTTTTATCGGCTAACTCTTGTAGGAAGACAACCTTTGCGCCTTCAGATTCCACGGCGAGCTGCTGAGCAGCTAGATCGTCCACAATGGTATTTAGGTCTTTGTTATAGGCACTCTCAGGTTTTATATGTTCTGCTTTGAGCCCTACATTAAGCTGCTTATAGATCTCAGTGTTGTGCGCGATAGAAACGCTAATAAATTGTTGCCATAATTTAAGGCAGTCTGGGTCACCGGATTGAAGTTTAACGACATTGGCTCTGGCGTTGTCGGCAAACGCAGGGTCGGCATCAAAATGTTTTTTTGACTGTTGGTAAAAGACCTCAAGATCACTGAGTGCTAATTCAGCCTGTTCGCCTTGACTGAGTTGCAATTCAAGTTCACCAATCAACATACCAAACTGTGTACCCCAGTCACCCATATGGTTTTGACGAATAACTTCTTGTCCCTGATACTCAAGGATCCGAGCAATGGCATCTCCAATAATGGTTGAGCGTAAATGCCCTACATGCATTTCTTTGGCTAAATTGGGCCCAGAATAGTCAATAACCACTATTTGAGGGTTAGCGATGGACTGATTCGAGGGTTCAGTTAAGGCTTTAGCTAAAAAATGATTACACAGGGTAATATTGATAAAACCAGGGCCGGCAATATCAGTTTTAGCAGCTATGCCGTCAAGATCTACCTGTTCGAGTATTTTCTGTGCTAACTCGCGCGGATTGGTTTTGAGCTTTTTGGCGGCGCCCATAGCGCCATTAGCTTGATAGTCGCCAAATTCAGGTTTATTGCTTTGGTTGAGCAGGGGCGAGCATTCGCTAGGAATTTCCAGTTGCTGCATAGCCGCTTGGAAGCGCCCATTGAGTAAATTTTTTATGCTCATAGCCGTTTTTTGCTCTTTGTTGTAATTCTTTAAAGGGTGAATTGTAGGTTTTGATGACAACAAAGCAAAGTCAAACTTGCAAAAAACCCGTATATTGCTATCATTTTGGGCAATTATTGCGCCATAATGCCGCGTTCGTTTTTTTTTACTAATTATTTATGGAATTTTGATGGAAGCTTCACTGATATCTCAGGGTATAGATTTGATGTTGTATGGTATGGGAACGGTTTTTACCTTCCTGACTTTACTGGTGGGTTTGACCACATTAATGTCCTCTACAGTTAATCGCTATGCTAAAGAAGATCCAATTGCCGGTGACTCGGATGGGCATCAAATTCATACGGCCTTAGTAGAGCCGAAGATAGTGAAGGTAATTCAGGCTGCAATTGATCAGCATCGTGGGAGCTAGCCAACTAGAAGTTCGTTTTGGCTCTAATTTTTATTTTTCAAACTAGTTAAAGGACATATTTATGCCCTCTGTAAACTCTGCGCTTGGTATAACTGAAGTTGTTTTTAGGGATGCCCATCAGTCACTTTTTGCGACGCGTATGCGTATAGATGACATGTTACC
Source organism: Porticoccaceae bacterium (assembly GCA_024644585.1). GTDB lineage: Bacteria > Pseudomonadota > Gammaproteobacteria > Pseudomonadales > Porticoccaceae > HTCC2207. The sequence goes on from JAHEHM010000015.1 coordinate 44,665, forward strand.
CATTGCTGCAAAGCTTGATCAAATTGGCTACTGGTCAATGGAGTCATGGGGTGGAGCAACCTTTGATTCCTGTATTCGATTCTTGGGTGAAGACCCCTGGGATCGTATTCGTGAAATTAAAAAGGCGATGCCCAATACGCCCCAGCAAATGTTGTTTAGAGGTCAGAATATTCTAGGTTATCGTCATTATGCTGATGATGTTGTAGAAAAGTTTGTTGAACGTGCGGCATTTAATGGCATTGACGTATTCCGTGTGTTTGACGCCATGAACGATATGAGAAACCTGAAAACGGCATTGCGTGCTGTTAAGCAGGTAGGTAAACATGCTCAGGGTACTATTTCTTATACTGTGAGTCCGGTACATACTATTGACCTTTGGGTTGATCTTGCTCGACAGCTTGAAGATGCGGGTGCGGATTCAATCTGTATTAAAGATATGGCAGGACTTCTAAATCCTTATGTTGGCTATGAGCTGGTTACAAAAATTAAGAAGGCGGTTGCTATTCCGCTGCAACTGCATTGTCATGCCACTACGGGTATGTCTACTACCACGATTACCAAATGTGTTGAAGCGGGTATCGATAATGTAGATACCGCTATTTCATCAATGTCGATGACCTATGGTCACTCGGCCACGGAATCTGTTGTTTCAATCTTTAAGGATTCGAAGCGAGATACTGGTCTAGATATTGGCAAGTTAGAAGATATTGCTAGTTACTTTAGAGATGTGCGCAAGAAATATGCGCAGTTTGAGGGTTCTTTACGTGGTGTTGATTCACGAATCTTAGTGGCTCAGGTTCCCGGCGGTATGTTGACTAATATGGAAGCACAGCTTCGACAGCAGGGTGCTGAAGACCGATTGGATGAAGTTCTATCTGAGATCCCGAGGGTGCGTGAAGACTTGGGTTATATCCCCCTGGTAACACCCACCTCGCAAATTGTAGGGACTCAGGCGGTTCTAAATGTTATGACCGGTGAGCGCTACAAGTCTATTTCAAAAGAAACTCAGGGTATTCTTAAAGGTGAGTATGGGGCAACTCCTGCACCTGTCAATAAGGACCTGCAAGAAGAAGTGCTTGGCGATAATGAAGAAGCGATTACCTGTCGTCCAGCGGATAATATTGAGCCAGAGCTTGAGTCTTTAACCCTTGAATTAGAGGGCTTGTCGGCTGAACATGGCTTTAGCCTTACTTCGAATGAGGGGCAGATTGATGATGTATTAACCTATGCCTTATTTCCGCAGGTTGGCTTGAAGTTCTTACAAAATCGCGACAACCCCTCAGCCTTTGAGCCTGTGCCAACGGGTAAAGCCTCTGCACCGAAGACCGATGCGGGCGAAGAAATTTATACAGTCGAGGTAGAGGGTAAGTCCTATACAGTGACTGTTAACGAGGGTGGTGACGTCAATGGGATTGCTGCGGTTGGTACTTCAACTTCTAGTCAATCTGCCGCTGTTCCTGCAACGGGCGGTGAGCCGGTTGCAGCACCGCTAGCTGGTGATGTGGTTAAGTTGCTGGTTAAGCCAGGGCAAAAGGTTTCAGAAGGTGAAGGCCTAGTTGTTCTTGAAGCCATGAAAATGGAAACCTCGGTGAGTGCGCCATCAGATGGCACAGTGGTTGAGGTTAGGGTGCAGGCGGGTGATAGCTGTACTGTGGGCGATGTTTTAGTGACTCTGGCATAGGAAGTTAGCGAATGGAAAATCTTCTTAGTTTATGGGCCAGTTCAGGTCTTGCGCAAATAGTTGGTGGCCAGTTGGTTATGATGCTGGTGGGTTTTGTGTTGCTATATTTAGCAATTAGCCGAGGGTTTGAGCCCTTACTACTAGTACCCATTGGCTTTGGCACAATTTTGGCTAATATGCCTGGAACAGATTTTCTTGAGGCGGGTGGTCTGCTTTACATGATATATCATGCAGGCATCGAGACCGGTTTATTCCCTTTGCTTATTTTTATGGGCGTGGGTGCCATGACGGATTTTGGCCCTTTGCTGGCAAACCCCAAAACCCTATTGCTGGGAGCGGCGGCTCAGGTTGGTATTTTTACCACCGTGATCGGTGCTGTGGCAATGAGTTACTATGGTATTCTCGACTTTAGTATTGGTGATGCGGCATCAATTGGCATTATTGGTGGTGCTGATGGGCCGACGGCGATATTTGTAACCAGTAAGTTGGCACCTGATCTACTTGGTCCAATTGCGGTAGCTGCCTATTCCTATATGGCGTTGGTGCCAATTATTCAGCCACCCATTATGAAGGCCCTGACTACTGAGTCAGAGCGTCGAATTGCCATGGTTCAGTTGCGTCCTGTCTCCAAGGCTGAGCGAATCGTTTTCCCGTTAACGCTTCTGGTATTAGTGGCTATGATTTTGCCTGCTGCAGCGCCGCTTTTGGGTATGTTTTGCTTTGGCAACCTGATGCGCGAATGCGGTGTTGTCAATCGATTGAGCGATACCGTGCAAAATGCATTAATCAATGTGGTAACCATTTTCTTGGGTTTGGGTGTAGGTTCGAAAATGAGTGCTGAAAAATTTCTTAATCCAGAAACCATGGGTATTTTGGCGTTGGGTGCAGTGGCATTTTGTATAGGTACTGCCTCGGGTGTGTTGATGGCTAAGCTGATGAACCTGTTATCCAAGGATAAGGTAAATCCATTAATTGGTGCGGCTGGGGTATCTGCTGTGCCTATGGCGGCTCGTGTGGCCAATAAGGTGGGTCTAGAAGCTAACCCCCACAACTTCTTGTTGATGCATGCGATGGGGCCTAATGTGGCTGGCGTAATCGGTTCTGCTGTGGCTGCTGGTGTGATGATTAATTTAGTTAGTGGCATGTAATGGCTACAACTGAATCGATTATTATTAAAAAATTAGAACAGGCATTTTCACCAGATCATTTACAAGTGATCAATGAAAGTGCCTCTCATAATGTGCCTGAGGGCTCGGAAAGCCATTTTAAAGTGGTACTAGTGAGTCAGAGTTTTGAGGGTCAGTCTGCAGTAAAACGACATCAGTCAGTTTACGCGGTTTTGGCAGCTGAATTGCAATCCGGCGTCCATGCACTTGCGCTTCATACTTACTTGCCAGTTGAGTGGGAAAAGCAGAAGTCTGTGCCCAGTTCGCCAAACTGTTTAGGCGGATCTAAATAACCTTAACTTTTAAAATTAATACTTTGCCATTTCAATATTTTGACTCCATAAAAACAACATTTTCATAGTTTCTTTCAAGCCCAACCGATTCACCGCATTTACCCACCTATTCAACGAATAACACTGGTGTGAGTGCCGTTTCGCCCGCAAAATTGTACGTTGATATTTCTAAGTAGTTTTTTTCTACTGGAACACTATAAAAACTCATCCAGGGGGATGTTATGCTTCATCAGTTAAGTTTCAAGTTACTAAGTGGGTTATTCGGGATTACTAGAGATAAATCAAAGGCTCTTATGATTCTGTTAGCATCTATATTGCTAACCGCTTGCGGTGGTAGTGAAAGTACAAAGGAAGCACTACTGGAACCTGGACCTGATGGTGACAACCCTACAATTTCTAATCTTCTTGCTGTTAACCAGTGTAACTACACGAAATCAGTTGGCCCAGGCAATACCATTATATTTGATATTACTGGTTCTGAATCCTTAATGAAGCCAACGGTTACTATTCTTGGTGAGGCAGTAGAGATTACAGGTCAACATAGAAGCTGGCAGGGTAAATATACTGTTACTGGCCCCATGGAAAATAATTACCCTACGATTTCAGAGCTACAAATCGAAATTAAAGAATTTATATCTACGTTTTCTGATACCGCCCCTGCGGTTGAAGAGATTTTTGATTTCACAGCTTTCTCCGAGCTAGGCGGTTCGGCTTTAGCATCTGCACTTTCTACTGAATACGGTATTACGATTACTGCAGAAAATCAGCTTGACCCAGCCTTTGCCTATGGCACACTATTTGACAATATTATTGAAGCTCAGCTTCCTTCAGTTAAAATATTCAAAGAGACCGTTGCTCAGTTTAATGAACCAATACTTGATTCAAACGGCAATGAGATTGAGGTGCCTCTTCAATTTTTGAACTTAGGTTTACCTACAGATAACGGTGAGCCAAATGAAGTCATAAAAGAAATTATGTCAGTTTTCGGAGTCAAGACTACTCAAGGAGAGCTCGATAACATAGCTCAAGCTGAGGTGTCCCAATATGCTTGGATAGATAAGATTCAGTCGCTCGAAATCCCCGTTACCATTACCTATGCTGATAACAGCGGCATGCAGGGCGAGGATATAACGCTAACTTCAATTGATGCCCTACGATACTGTGAGGACGGTGTTTGTCAGTGTTTCCCTGAAGATATTTCAGGTAAATGGCAGCTTAGACCGAAAGCTGGATCTATGGGTGTAGGTCGTGCAGAGGGTGACATTGGTGATTGGTTTGCCACAGACTTTATCTGGGGAACAGAGCGAGCCTGTTTGTGGGATGATGAATATATTTTTAAGGCAGTAAATGCAAACAACCCTCAATCTGGTTCTTTTGTACAGATCATGGGTGATTCAACCTGGCTAGAGCCTTGGCAAAGCCCGAATGGTGTCGAAGAGTGTGGTACTCCGCAATCACCATTTGACGGTTCTACAGATGATATGACTTACCAGTGGAATATTGAAGAGGGCACCCTTACCCTGTTTGGTTTTGGTGCGCATATTGGCTTACCTCGTGTTGCCAATGATGAGGAAAATACAGGTGCCATACCCTTTGATAGACCGGTTGTTTATACCATACAAACAGCTTCAGATGATTTAATTTCTTTAAACATCAAAACGGCTAGTGCTAGCCCGTGGTGGCACTTTGAGCTCGCTAAAGTTGGCTCTGTTGATGTTGATGATTCTGATCTTCCTGTTGATGACACTCCCCTTGAATTAGATAGCATCAGTATTGACTCTAACGCTAATACTATTACATTGGCACTTGGTGGTTCAGCTGGCACTTCGGCTCCTTTGGCTGCAGATTTTCAAATTACGCAAGCTGGGCAATCTCTTGTTGTTGATTCGGTTAGTATTAATGGAAGTACTTTTGTACTAAATATTAACGATCTAGATGAAGGTTCTGTTCAGGTAAGCTACACGCCTAGTGACGACAATCAGGCTCTTTTGGGTTTCACCCAAATGGTGATTTCAGATGGCTATATTCGTAATGCTGAAGTGTATGCTGATAATAATAATAATGGTATTGCTGACAATAGTGAGTTACTTGACGGTGTAACTTCTGATGCTCTTGGTCAGTTAGTTATTAGTGGTGACTATGGCGATACACAAATAATTATTAAGGGTGGTGTTAATGTTGATACCGGGGCTATTAACAAGATAGAACTTACCGCACCTGCGGGTTATTTGGTAATTAACCCACTTTCAACAATGGTTCAGGAAATCATTGTATCTGATGAGACTCAAACTGTTGATCAAGCTGAGGTTATTTTGAGTGTGGCCCTTGGCATTACCCTAGGGGAAGGTGAAGATCTTTCAAGTTATGATCCTGTTTCAGATGTGTCTGAAAACGCAATTGTCAACCGTGTAGCTACTACACAGATTGCAACTTTACTTGCTGTTGCCGCTGCTGCGGATGAGGCAGATACTTCTGGCGATTTAGATATTGAAGCAACTGTCTTAGGCAATTTAGTTGAATTAATGACTACTGCATCGAATGTGGTAACTCTTGATAATAGTACTGTTGAGAGTATTCTTTCTGATGACAGCGGTGATAGTCTTGTATCCACTGAAGATCTTACTGCTATTACAACGGCAGTAGACGCAATGGAGGCGATAAAGCAATCTTCAGGCTCTGTTGACATTGCGACAGCATTAAATCAAATGATTCAGGCTCAGGCTGTAGCAATTGATAATGTGAGTCCAGCTTCTCCAGTTCTCTCTGTTGATGCTGGTCAATTAAAAGTCTCATTCAATACAACTTTGGAGAATGGTTCAGCAATTGTCGCCGGCGATAAGGTTGAGTTATTTGATGGTGACATTTCTGTCTCTATTTATGAGTTACAAAAAGCTGACATTGATCAAGGTTTCTATACCCTTCAACTATCTAGCGCTCCTGATATAAATACTCAATATACGGCAACTTTTTTGGATATTGCAGGAAATATAAGTAATCAATCTGCACCTGTTGTTTATGAGACTGTTGCACCCTTGATAACCTCTGCGGCTTCAGGTTCAGTAGTTGAAGGATCAGGCGCGGATCAGATTATTTATACTGCAGAAGCTAATGAAGATGTCAACTTCAGCTTAGTGGGTAGTTATGCAGCGCTTTCGATCAATACAACGGGTGCCGTGACCCTTAATGTTGATCCAGATTTTGAAGTTAAAAGTGAATATAGCTTTACGGTAATTGCTACTGACGCCTTGGGTAATAGTAGTGCTGCGCTCCCAGTCACTGTTGTTGTAACAAATATTGACGAAGTGGCACCAAGTATTACTTCAGCTACAGTTACTGCGATTAATGAAAATTCTGGTGCGGGTCAGTCTTTATACACCGCGACAGCCACCGATGATTCGGATATTAGTCAGGGTGTGACTTTCAGTCTTGCTGATGAAACTCTAGGCTTTAGTATTGATGCAAGTTCAGGGTCTGTAACCACAAATGCTGATTTTACAGCCGATTATGAAGCAGCTACCAGTCAAAGCTTTACCGTTGTAGCTACTGATGGTGCGGGCAATGCTTCGCAGCAAACAGTAAGCGTAGCGGTGAATAATGTTGATGAGGCGGCGCCTGTATTTGAATCACCGACTACTGCTTCAGTATTAGAAAGTGAACCCGCAGGTGTAGCGGTCTATCAGGTACTAGTTGATGATTCATCTGACATTAGCAATGGTGTTACTTACAGCCTATCTGGAGTGGATGCATCGTCATTTGATATCGACCAAGCCGGTGTGGTTAGCATTATCGATAATCCAGAAGCCTCGGTTAAGACCAGTTATTCGTTTACCGTCATTGCCGACGATGGTATTAACCAGTCGCAACAGGCTGTCACCTTAACCGTGATAGATCAGGATCTTGAAGCGCCCGTATTTACATCATCAGCTACGCCAACTATCAATGAAAACATTGGTGAAAACCAGGTTGTTTACACTGCTGAAGCTACCGATGACTTCTTGGTTACCTATAGCCTTGAAGACGGCTATGATTCTGGTTTATCAATCGATGCCTCAACTGGTAAGGTTAGTCTTGATGTTAATCCAGATTCTTATACCAAGAATGAGTATAGCTTTACGGTTGTTGCAACTGATACATCGGATAACTCTTCGGAGCTTGCGGTCACTCTAGCAGTCAATTCTATAGACGATGATGCACCGATGATTACTTCATCGACAACTGCTACCTCCATTGATGAGAGCTCAGGTGCCGGTCAGGTTATCTACACAGTAACCTCAGATGACGCCGAAGCTATTTATAGCTTAGGAGCTGGAAGTGATCCTGCGCTTGTAATTGATGCAGAAACAGGTGATGTCACCCTAAGCGTTAACCCTGTTTATGAGGCTCAGTCTGAATACTTCTTTGCAGTGATTGCAACGGATGCGGCAGGTAATGCCAGTGCTCCACAGTCTGTAACTTTGACGATCTATGAAGTTGCTGGTGGTAGCACTCTTCCAACAACTGGTAACCTTGTAACTGATGGTACATTTGACGAAGCCACATCAACCACTTGGTATGGTAATGCTTATAACCCGGTTGAAGGTCTCAATCAGGCTAATGTTGAGGCGGCTGGAAACCCTTGGGATGTGAATCTGAGTGGAACTGTTAATCTTACAGCGGGTGCTAACTACACATTGTCATTTGATGTGAGTGGTACAGATGGACGAACAATAATTGCAGGTATTGGCCAGTCTGTTGAACCCTTTATGGGCCATACTCCCACAGTTACGTTGAGTGCTACCTCGCAGACAATGGTTATGCATCTGACTGCTGCGTTAAACGGTACTGGTGATGGCTTCGGTGGCGATACAACTCGTGTTATTTTCGATATGGGTGCTGATACTGGTGCTGTTAATATTGATAATGTCAGCTTGACAGCTGGTCACACTGGCACAGTTAACCTTGGAGCAGACAACGACACTGGTGGAGATACTGGTGGAGATACTCCACCTGCCTATGGTCGTCAGGGTCCCCTTGATATGACCGGTGCTTACGGTAATGGTGCGATTAGCGGTGACAATGGTGATTTCTTTATAAACGATTCCACTAAAGGCTTTGACTATTCTGGTTTTGCTAATCTAGTCACGGAGCTTTATCCCTTTGAATTTGGTACTGGCGGAACCCTAGAGTTTACTGCCTCTGTTCCTACCGGTGAGTCAGTTGATGTTAGCTTCCAATTGCAGAAGCAGAGCAGTGATGACGGCCTGTTATGTGAGTATGGTCCAGTATGGGAATCGGGTGCGACCACGGTTTCTAGCGCCAATGCTCAAAACTTTAGTATTGAGATTCCTGCACAGGGCGGTGATACCTTTAGTAACATGATTATGGAGCTGTCTGCGGATGACATTAATGTCAAGATCACCGATGTCTATGTGACTACCTCAGAGAAAACAGATGCTGAGCAAACTGTTCCTGCACAATGTGATGGATCATTAGATATGACCGTGGCCTATGGTAATGGTGCGGTTAGTGGTGAGCTTGGTGAATTTTTTATGAATGACACTAGTAAGGGTGAGGAATTCTCTGGATTTGCTAACGGTACTACCGATGTCTATCCATTTGAATTTGGTTCTGGTGGTACCCTTGAGTTTACTGCCTCAGTTCCAGAGGGTCAGTCAACAACTTCTGTGGATGTTAATTTCCAATTCCAAAAGCAGGGTAGTGATACGGGTAAGTTCTGTGATATTGCCCCCATTTGGGAAGCTTCAAGAACGGTTTCGGGTCCTGTTGATGAGACCTTTACCGTTGCTATTCCATCCCAGGGCGGTAATACCTTCAGTAATCTGATTATGGAGCTCTCTGTTGATGATGTTAATGTCAAGATCACTGGTGTTAAGGTAACTCCCTCTGCTAAAACAGCTGATGCGCCAACCGTCCCTGCTGAATGTGAAGCATCACCATTGCCATCGATTTACCCAGTTGATGGTATCAATAGTGCGGCCATGTTTAATGGCACCTTTGGTGATGAAGAGGGTGGTTTAGCTACTATTCAAAGCTTTGATAGCTATGAGTTCCCAACGGGATCAGCTAGCTATGGTGGTTGGTCGAATGGTAACCAAACGCTGTATCCAATTGAATATACAGGCGGTGGTTTCTTTGCCCAGAAGAAGATTTATTTCTGTGCGTCTACAACTGAAGCGGCAACGGTTTACTTTAGATTTGAGAACGAGGTCTATCCTGCTAATTCTCAAATAATAGATACTGCAAGTGAAGAGTTAACTGCAGATGGGGTAATGGGAGCTTATGCTTTAGATGTACCGGTAACCTATGCAGTAAACTCACTAGTTTTCTATATTGTAGAAAGAGATACAGCAATTACCATGGGTAAGGTGATGGGTAACTGGAATGGTCTGCCTACTCAGAATATAACCACAGACACAGACGGTGACGGTGTTGTTGATTACTGTGAGGATTTCCCTAATGATACGCCAGAATGGGTGGATACCGATGGTGATGGCGCTAGCGATGATGCGGATGACTTCCCAGAAGACGAGACACAATGGGAGGCAACGCCCTAATCAGTCAGTGATTAGACGATAAAAAAACCGGGCCTAGCCCGGTTTTTTTATGCTTGTAAATTAAGTTTAAGTAATCACTAAAATATATTTTTCAGATTTCCATGGCTTATCGATTCTGCGGGTTATTACTTCTGACCCTAGCTTTTCAGCACAGAGCTCGGCGAGCGCCCAAAAGGGCGGTCTTCCGGGATCGGCAATTAGGATTTTTTTTACCCCTGCGGTTTTGGCTTTTT
>JAHEHM010000038.1 GCA_024644585.1 Porticoccaceae bacterium
ATTAATCATTGATATTGAGGATACAGTTCAATTAACTTCTCACTCAGCATAAGGCTTTGTTGATCTAAGGGCAAAGTCTTCAATAATTGATCATCAACACTGTACACAGAATTAACCCTTAGAATGCCTCTTATTGAGTTACAGAGCAGGACTTGCTGAGCGCCGAGTAATGTATCGCGGTTAATCGCTTTAATAGAGACCTTAATGTCACAGGCAGGGAAAACTTCTTCAATTAACAGCCCGCGCATCACACCGGATACACCGGACTGGTCTAAATCGGGTGTAAGCCATTTTCCATCCTGGGTTTTAACAAAAATATTGGCCGATGTTGCCTCAATAACATCACCAGCTTCAGTGAACATTAATCCCTCTTGGTATCTATTATGGGACCATTCACTTCTCGCCATCACCTGATCGAGACGGTTAAGGTGCTTAACTCCAGCTAAGCTTGAGCCAGTTCCTAGTAAATGCCTACATAGCCTGATATCAATACCCTGCTCACGCTGATGGGCAACATTTTCTGGCATCGGGGTATAGCTATATATAAGGGTAGGTATGATTTTAGCCGGCATAGCATAGCCACGCCCGCCACTACCCGCAGTGAGAATAATTTTTACAATACCAGAGGTAATAGCTTGAGCGGATAGGGTTTCAAGAAAAACCTCAAGGTAATGAGCAATATCATCATTAGCCACAGAGATACCCATGAGTTGGCTATCCTGTATCAGTCGCGACAGATGTCTATCCAGCAAGGGAACTGTGGACTGAGTTAAAAATGTAGTCTCGAATAGACCATGCCCATAGGCAAGCCCACGATCATCAACTAAGTTTACAGCCTGATCTCCAACAGATTGAAGCTGGCCGTTAATATTGAAAAGTATTTTAGAAGTCGTCATAGCTCTAGTGATCTAAACCAAATATGAGCATTATGACAAATATTGCGCCCATAAAAAAACCGCCCCCTATTGGGAGCGGTTTTAGTATTCGGAATTAACCGTTGGCTTGGATGTAGTCTACTGCATCCTTAACTGTAGCGATCTTCTCGGCATCTTCATCCGGAATCTCAGCATCAAATTCCTCTTCAAGGGCCATAATCAACTCTACGGTGTCCAATGAATCCGCACCTAGGTCTTCTACAAAAGATGAAGTTGATTGGATATCTTCTTCTTTAACGCCGAGCTGTTCAGCAACCATTTTAATTACGCGTTCTTCAATGTTACTCATCGTTGTATCTCTCCTATTAAGGATTCAAAGGTCTTAAATTTAAAATCAAGAAAATTCTTAATTTCGAAAATCATTATGTTCAGGGCGCGCATTTTACCTCACAAATATTAAAATACTAGTGCACCAAACAAAAAAAGTTACATTTTAGTGATATTTGGTCACTAAGCCATGTACATTCCACCATTTACATGGATAGTTTCGCCAGTAATATAGCCTGCTGAGTCACTCACTAAAAAGCTAACAACCGAAGCGATTTCATTGGGATCACCCAATCGCCCTAAAGGCACCTGACTAAGCATAGTCTCTTTATGGGCATCAGTTAAATCTTTTGTCATATCAGTGGCAATAAAACCCGGCGCTACGGTATTAACAGTAATACCTCTAGAACCAATTTCTTTGGCCAGAGACCGCGCAAAGCCAGCAACACCGGCCTTAGTCGCAGAGTAATTAGTTTGACCGCCATTACCCATAGAACCTACTACCGAACTAATATTAACAATACGTCCCCAACGAGCTCTAGTCATTGGCTTTAAGCAAGCCTTGGAAAGACGGAAAATTGAAGAAAGATTGGTATCAATAACATCAAACCACTCATCATCTTTCATTCTCAGTAAAAGGTTATCTTTGGTAATACCCGCATTATTGATAAGCACAGTGGGAGCACCAAACTTTTCGCCTACCTGCTCAAGCAGGTCACTAATTGATTGGCTATCAGTGACATTAAGTACCATTCCAGCACCCTCTATACCCTGATCCTTAAAGCGCTGATCAATTTTTTCCGCACCAGATTCCGATGTCGCAGTACCGATTACTGTATACCCCTGATTACCTAGCTGATCAGAAATAGCGGCGCCAATACCTCGACTTGCTCCAGTTACTAGGCATACTTTATTTTCTGTTGTCATAACGACTCCTTAGGACTATTTAGGACTATTTAGTTTCTAACGCAGCGGTAAAATCAGCGACGTTATCGGTGGATAGGGACAATAGATCGCGATCAATACGCTTTGCCAAACCACTTAATACTTTACCTGGGCCACATTCTATCAGGGTTGTGGCACCATTGCTTTTTAATTGATTAACACAGCCAACCCACTTCACTGGGCTATAAATCTGCTCAAGCATTAATGCCTTAATGGTTTCAGGGTTAGACTCTGTCTGAGCATGAACATTATGCACAACAGGCACCTGTGGTGCGCTAAATGTTACTGAATTCACTAAATCGGCTAAGTTATCCGCTGCCGGCTTCATTAAAGAGGTATGGAACGGCGCACTCACTGGCAGAGGTAATGCGCGTTTTGCACCCGCAGCCTTACAGGCATCCATTGCCGCTTCAACCGCCCCATTAGATCCAGCGATTACCACCTGACCCGGCGCATTAAAATTCACCGCATCAACCACACCTAAGCTCTGAGCATTTGAACAGGCGTCCAAAATAGCCTGATCTTCAAGACCAATAATAGCAGCCATTGCGCCCTCACCCACAGGCACAGCCTGTTGCATATACTGGCCGCGAGCACGAACAATCTTTAAAGCGTCAGCGAAATCAACTACACCAGAACAAACCAAAGCTGACCATTCACCCAAACTGTGACCAGCCATCTGGCTGGGCTGAGTACCATTATGCTCATTCCACAAACGCCAAATAGCAACGCTAGATGCAAGCAAAATAGGCTGAGTGCGCTCAGTGAGGTTAATTTGCTCCTGCTCACCCTGCTGAATAAGCTCCCACATATTGTAGCCCAAGACATCCGAAGCCTCATCAAACGTCTGTTTGATAAGTGCATGATCTTGAGATAGCTCAGAAAGCATACCGATTTTTTGCGAACCCTGACCGGGGAAGACAAATGCAATGTGACTCATAAGTAAGATTCTCTAAATAATTAAATTTTATTGATGTTGTTTTTCTAAAATGGGTGCCAAAGCTTTAGGTAACTGATGACGCGCAGCATTAATACCTCTGTTTAAGGCAGCAGTGAAACCTTCAACATCAGCAGCGCCATGACTTTTAACCACAACCCCATTCACACCCAGCAAATAGGCCCCATTAAAGAGCGATGGCTGTATCGACGAATTAAAGCCTGACGAAAGCAAATTTGAAAAGAACCGCAAAAAACTGGACTGAATTCCCTGAGTGGGTTTTTGAGCAAACTGCTGGCTGAGTTGTTTCGCCACGCCCTCGCCTACTTTTAAAGCCACATTGCCACTAAAGCCATCGCAGACAATAACATCGGCTTGGCCAAGAAAAATACCATCGCCCTCAACAAAACCCTGATAGTTAATCGAACTATCTTCTTCAAGTAACTGAGAGACTGCCTGAACTAATTTATTGCCCTTTCCTGACTCAGAACCCACATTCAGTAAACGCACGCTAGGCTTATCGATATCAAGGGCTAAATTGGCAGTTAAGGCACCCAACAAAGCAAACTGGTGTAATTGATCAGCAGTGCAATCAACATTAGCACCTAGATCAAGCATAAGCTTATTACCCAAGGCCGTAGGAATCTCAGCACAGATAGCAGGACGAGAAATACCAGGGAGCAACCCTAAATAAAGAAGGCTTAAAGCCATTAAGGCACCGGTATTACCCGCGCTAATACAGGCCTGTGAATTACCCGTGGCCACAGCACTCAGAGCTTGACCCATAGAGGAATCCTGCTTGGTACGAAGAGCTGTAGAAGGTTTTTCGTCGCAATCAACAACTGTGTCACAGTGGACAATATCAACTCTTGATTGAAGATCAGAAGGAAAAGTGCCATCAATCAAAGAACGAAGGACAGCGCTATCACCGAAGACAGAGGCGCGAACATCAAGGCTCGAGCCAAGAACTTGCTTGAGGCTCTCCATAGTGACTTCAGGGCCGAAATCACCGCCCATGGCATCTATGGAGATTTTTACATCCATGGTCACAAGACCGCAGAATTATTCAGCGTCAGATTCAACCACTTTGCGACCACGATAAAAACCATCGGCAGTCACATTGTGACGAAGATGCTTTTCACCACTAGTAGCATCTGTAGATACAGTTGCTGAAGTTAATGCATCGTGCGAACGACGCATGCCACGTCTTGAACGAGTTTTTCGACTTTTTTGAACAGCCATGGGGTACTCTCCTTATCAATTAAACAGCAGCTAATGCTTGAGCTGCTTCAAAACACTAAAGGGGCTATCAGCGACAGCCTCCTCATCATCATTAGTAGTAGCAGCCTTTGAAACAACGGCATTACCTGTACATTCACCTGGGTTGTGATAATTAACAATGGGTAAAGCAAGTAACAGCTCGTCCTCAAGCACAACCGCTAAATCAGCTATTTTATCAACTACAATCCAAGGCTCATAGTCGGGTGATACATTGGCTATACGGTCCTCGGACCAAATAACCTGTAAAGCAATAGCTGCTTTAATCTCAATACTCATTGGGTCTAGACAACGCTGACAAATCACATCAACAGAAATCTTGACTTCACCCTTCACTAAAGGCTGCCTAGACTGATCACGGGTAAACTCTAAAGTCGCACTCAGGGGGCTGTTAACAGCCTCAACTGATGCGCTTAACCTTGGAAGATGTTTGGCAAGAAATTCACCTTCTAAGGTGATTCCCTGCAACGCTAATTTCCGAGGATCTATTTGAGTCGGCAGTGACATAGTCTTCGACGGTATTAAGTTAGGCGCGCATAATAGGGTTAAGGCTGTGAATAGTCAAAGAAAAATGCTTAAAATAGCCACATCAACATTAATTAATCTGCTGAGAAAGTACCCAATGAGTGAACAATTAATACTGGCATCTGCATCAAGCTACAAAAAATCATTACTTGAACGGCTAGGCATACAGTTTACATGCGTATCAGCAGACATTAATGAAACACCCTTGCCCTATGAATTACCCGCGCAGCTTGTGATGCGACTTTCTGAGCAAAAAGCACTGGCAATAGCTACTTTAAACATTGACTCATGGGTTATAGGTGCTGACCAAGTGGGTTCATTAGAGAATAAGATATTAGAAAAACCAGGCAATTATAAAAACGCATATCACCAGTTACAGTTTCAATCAGGGAAAAGCGTATATTTTCATTGTGGCGTTACATTAGCAAAGCAATCATCTAATGGAAAAATTACAAAAATAACTAAAATGAGTACTACCGAGGTTATTTTTAGACAACTTTCTGATACTGACATTAAGGCATACTTAGAAAAAGAACAGCCCTATGACTGTGCGGGCAGCTTCAAATCGGAAGGTCTTGGTATTAGTTTATTTGACCAAGTTAAAAGCAACGACCCGACCTGCTTAATTGGACTGCCGCTTATACTTTTACGTAATATGCTTAGCAAGCAAGGAATAAATATATAGGTTCAATAATCCGCGCTAGTCGATTGTTTTATATGTATTTTTTAATCTCAGAAAAACAATCAATACAGGCAACAGGATCAAACTTTAAAAGCCTATCTTTAGCGTGGGCACCATAGCTAACACCCAGTCTTGGCATGTTAATCTGCTGCGCCATATCCAAATCAAATTCAGTATCACCTACCATAAGCGCCTGATCAGCAGATACGTCGAATTTTTCTAGTAATTCGGCCAACATCAGTGGATTGGGTTTTGAGGCAGTTTCATCTGCACAGCGAGAATCATCAAAAAGGTCTTCAATATTAGAAGCGACAAACGCCCTGTTCAGTCCGGCACGGCTTTTACCCGTAGCCACGGCAATAAGATAGCCTGACTGTTTAAGTTCGCCCAAAACATCGAGCACATGAGGAAAGAAATCCGTAGGGCCGGCGTTTTTCTGACGATAATAATCAGAATAACTTTGCACAACCCCTGCAACCACCTGATCATCAGCATTAGGAAATAAGAAAGATACCGCCTCTTTAAGCCCTAAGCCAATAATATTAGAGGCCTCAGCAAAACTAGGCACAGGAAGCCCTTGCTGCTTAGCTGCATACTGAATACAGGTCGAAATGGTAGTGACAGAATCGCACAATGTGCCATCCCAATCGAAAATTATCAGTTTATATTTATGATTCATATTAATTAGTCTAGCTTATCCAGAATAGTTTGTAGGTCACCGGGTAATGGTGCTTCGACTTTCATTCTTACATTGGATATTGGATGCTTAAATTCAAGACAGCTGGCATGAAGAAAAAGGCGCTTCAAGCCAAAGCCTTTTACCAACTGATTAAATTCCTGATCACCATATTTTGAATCCCCTGCTATGGCTTGATCAGAAAACTGGCAATGCACACGAATCTGGTGGGTTCTGCCAGTTTCTAAGCGAATATCCAGCAATGAGGCCTGCTTGTATAGCTTGGCAACAGAAAAATGCGTGACTGATGCCTTACCCTCTACATCAACACGCACCATTCGTTCACCAGAAGCTAAAGTATTCTTCTTAAGGGGCGCATTGATGGTGGACTTACCCTTAGGCCACTTACCTTTCACCAGTGCCTGATAAGATTTTTTGATATGGTTTTGTTGTATCTGTTTTTGCAAATCAACCAGACCCGCTCGACTCTTGGCTAACATTAAGCAACCCGAGGTATCACGATCTAATCGATGTACAAGCTCTAAAAATTTAGCATCAGGACGATCGGCACGAAGACCCTCAATAACTCCAAAGGAAACCCCACTACCACCATGAACCGCCATACCGCTAGGCTTATCAATAACAATTAAACCGTCATCTTCAAAGATAATACTTTCGTTAAGACGCGTCCGCATTTGACGACCTGGCATACCTTGAGAGGAACTATCAGAAACTCTGATCGGTGCTACACGAATCACATCACCCGCCGCAAGGCGTGTATCCGCTTTAACACGCCCCTTATTGACCCGAACCTCGCCTTTTCGCAATAAACGATAAATACGCGACTTGGGGACGCCCTTGAGCAGTCTTATTAAGAAATTATCTAATCGCTGGCCAGTATATTCAGCGTCAACCTCATGAAAGGTCACCGCACTAAAAGGATTATTTTTATCAGAGTTTTGCAATGGTTTGACTTATTTTGAAGAATTGAGTGGCAAATTATACCGCCACTTGCGGCATAATTCATAAATAAACCCAAACAATTCAATCAAAAAACAGTGTTTGAACCAAGAAAAGCCACTAAAAACGGCCTTTCAGGCCAATAAGGCCCTAATATAGTAAGGATTGATTGAAGATATGGGCTATCATTGCTACTATGCCGTTGATTTCAGTACTTTTAAGCCCATTAATGGCTAAAACCACTGGAAGATTAACGTAAATTTAAGAAAGAATTATTGTTGTTTGCCAGCGAGATGGGAGACAACCTAAATACAAGCTGATAAAGCTCAGCTGGTGAAAAAGAGATTTAAAACATCGGAAAACGACGCCACTAAGAAGCGAATAAGCTTAGGCAGTCACCAAGATGTTTAAAAAAGGTTTTGTATCAATCTATTATTTTGGCAAAAACCTTTCAGGTCGGCTCCTAGCCGGAATATGGTATAAGTTTATCTTAACAAGATAGAACTCAATAAAGCGCTGTTACAGTTAACTTCAGTAGCTTTGAGTACAGCACCAACAAGTGCTTAATGCCCTACCATAGGCGCTACAGCCCTTATAAGCCCTTTTCTGGCTTACCCTCTCTTATCCCCCAGTCGTTGCTATATCGCTTTAATTATTAAGGTGTTTATATGAAACGTATGCTAATTAACGCATCTCATACTGAGGAAATGCGTGTTGCAATGGTCGATGGTCAAAGACTTTACGATCTAGATATTGAAAACAGAACTAGAGAACAAAAAAAATCTAATATCTACAAAGGTAAAATAACCCGCGTAGAACCCAGCCTTGAAGCTGCCTTTGTCGATTACGGCGCTGAGCGTCACGGCTTCCTTCCACTGAAAGAAATCTCAAGAGAATATTTCAAAAAGAATAGCTCTGACGGCGGACGTGTTCGCATCGCTGATGCCATCAAAGAAGGCCAAGAAGTATTAGTACAGGTGGAAAAAGAAGAGCGCGGCCAAAAAGGGGCGGCGCTTACGACCTTTATCAGTTTAGCGGGACGCTATTTAGTCCTGATGCCTAACAACCCGCGTGCTGGTGGTATCTCAAGACGTATTGAAGGTGATGATCGTGCAGAATTGCGAGAAGCTATGCGAACACTGGAAATACCCGAAGGTATGGGCGCTATCGTAAGAACAGCCGGTATTGGCCGCGCCGCGCAAGAACTACAGTGGGATTTAGATTATCTATTACAGCTTTGGGGTACCATTACCGATGAAGCTAAGAACAGAAAAGCTCCACACTTCCTATTCCAAGAAAGTAATGTGATTGTTCGCGCTATTCGCGACTATCTGCGCCAGGATGTAGGCGAAGTTATTATTGATAATGAAGACGCTTACGCATTGGCCGCAGCCTTTATCGGCACAGTAATGCCTGACTTCAAAAGCAAGATTAAATTTTATCAGGACGAAATTCCGCTATTTAATCGCTACCAAATTGAAAATCAAATTCAAACCGCTTTTGAGCGTGAAGTATCACTACCCTCTGGCGGTTCTATCGTTATCGATATAACCGAAGCCATGGTGTCTATTGATATCAACTCATCCCGTGCAACAAAAGGCGGTGATATCGAAGAAACTGCCTATAACATCAACCTTGAAGCCGCAGAAGAGATTGCACGTCAATTGCGACTGCGTGATGTGGGTGGTCTTATTGTTATCGACTTTATTGATATGTTAAATAACCGTCATCAAAAAGCCGTTGAAAACAAAATGCGTGATGCCTTAGAAATTGATCGCGCCAGAGTTCAGGTGGGTCGTATATCGCGCTTTGGTCTTATGGAGATGTCTCGTCAAAGACTGCGTCCATCACTTGAAGAAACCATGTCTAAAGTCTGCCCGCGCTGTAATGGTCAGGGTACTATTCGTGGCACCAGATCACTGGCCCTGTCTATTCTTAGACTGGTGGAAGAAGAAGCACAAAAAGAATACAGCCGAGAGATTAGAGCCATTGTGCCAATTTCTGTAGCTACCTTCTTGCTCAACGAAAAACGTAGTGAAATCACCAGTATTGAAACTAGAAATACTATTAAGATTACCGTGCTACCTAATTCGGAAATGCAAACTCCTAACTTCGAAGTGGTTAGAATTCGCACACAGGACGATGATGACTCAGATTTCAGTTATAAAATGGCCAATGAACTTAGCAAGCCAGATTTAACCGTTGAAGCTGAGAGCAATCAATCTGTACAAACCCTACCTACGCCAGCCGTTAAGACAATTGTCCCCAACGTCCCTGCCCCACAGGTAGAGGTTACTAAAAAACCAACCGGTCTTGTTCAGCGTTTATGGAACAGCATGTTTGGTGATAGCGAAGAAGAAAAAGAGAAAACCACTAAAAAGCCATCGCGCCCAAACAACAGACGCGGTTCGCAACAACGTCGCGGTAAACAAAACAATCAACGCCGCAACAATGACAACAAGTCACGTCGTGGTGGTGATCGAAATAATCAGGGTAAATCTGAAAACTCTAACAATAAAGATAATCGCAATGATCAACGTCAGAACGATAATCGTTCTAAAAATCGTAATCAGCGTAATCAGAGAAATGATCAGGTTAAAAAGGACAGCAATAACAAACCTGCAGAAGCGGCTGAAAACACAGCTAACAGCAAGAATGAGAGCGGTATTCAGCGTAGACCTGATGATCGTAAACGCGGTCCACGTAGACGCAGACGCCGCCAGGATGTTCCGCAAGAGTTGATTGAGAACAAAACAGATCAACAGGCAACAGATACAGCAACTACGGATACAGCAGTTAAGCCAACAGAAGACAAAGCACCTCAAGCTGCGCCTACTGAAGAAGCTAAACCTAAAGCAGCGCCAAAACGTCGTAGACGTCCTGCTGCGGCTAAAACTGATGACAGTGCGTCAACGACTATTGATGCAGAAACAAAGACTGTAGAAAGCAAGCCAAGTGCTGATGCTGCGTCATCTGATGCAGCTGACACAGAAGCTAAGCCGAAACGTAAACGTCGAGCTACTAAACCAAAAACAGCAGCAGCGACAGAAGGCAGTAGCCCCGAAGCAACAAGCGCTGAAGTTGAAATAGAAGCTAAGCCAAAAGCTAAAGCAAAACCTAAGGCTAAAGCAAAACCCAAGGCAAAAGTTAAGCCCAAAGCCAAAGCTGAGCCAAAGGCTAAACCAGCTGAAGTCCAAACAGAAAAGGCAGAGCAAGCCACAACTGATACCTCAACGGTTGTCAGAGCCAGCAACGACCCAAGGAAGAAGCCTAAGGCAACCGCTAAGGTAGAAGTCAGCTCAGAAGGTCGAACTTCCAAAAAAGGTGCGCCAACAACATCAAACGCCCCTCTTGAGGTAAAAGAAAAGACTGAAACTGTGGCGCGAGCATCTAATGATCCGCGACAAAAACGCAAAGCTGAAGAAAAAGCAAAAGAAATTGCACCAGAATAGCAATTCTAGCTTGTCACTGAGGAAAGGCGCGGTATAATCTGCGCCTTGATTCAAAATCAGCTTTTGACAAAAGAATAAGGTGGGATGGCAGAGCGGTTGAATGCACCAGTCTTGAAAACTGGCATAGGTTAATAGCCTATCTAGGGTTCGAATCCCTATCCCACCGCCATATTAGAGAAACCTCCTTCGGGAGGTTTTTTTATGGCTGGGATTTAGGGTGAGAAGCCTAGC
>JAHEHM010000044.1 GCA_024644585.1 Porticoccaceae bacterium
TCTTGCGCCCTACATAGCTGAGAACAATCTCAGGTTTAAGCGCATGAATCACTCGTTTCATATGATGCTGACTACTATACCAAGCGCCCTGATTAATAGGTTCTTCCTGACACCAGACCACAGACTCCATATTGGTATAAGCGCCTAAGATTTCTTCTAGCTCAGTATCTGGGAATGGGTATAACTGCTCAATACGCACTAAGGCTATATTATCAATACCGCGAGCCATACGCTCTTCGAGCAAGTGATAGTAAACCTTACCAGAACACAGGATAACGCGCTTTACGCCCTTTGGCTTAACATTATCACCAATGGCATTTTTAAACTCACCATTAGCCAACTCTTCTAAGGATGAAGTCGCTAATTTATGACGCAAAATCCACTTTGGACTCATAATAATCAGCGGTCGACGCATAGGTCTAATGGCTTGACGTCGCAACAGATGGAAAACCTGTGCTGGCGTTGTCGGAATAGAAATTTGCATATTATGTTGCGCACAAAGCTGCAAAAATCTTTCTAAACGTGCCGATGAATGCTCAGGCCCCTGGCCTTCAAAGCCATGAGGAAGCATCATGGTTAGGCCGGATAAACGACCCCATTTATGCTCACCACTGGCAATAAACTGATCAATCACTACCTGAGCGCCATTGGCAAAGTCACCAAACTGTGCCTCCCAAATAATTAATCCTTTAGGCGCGGTAGTTGCATAACCATACTCAAAGGCTAGAACCGCTTCTTCGGATAGAATCGAATCGTAAATATCAAAACGTGGCTGATCTTCTGAAAGTGTCTTTAATGGAAGATGGGTTTTGCCATCTTTCTGATTAAATACCACGGCATGACGATGAGAGAAAGTACCGCGACCCACATCCTGCCCCGTAAGTCGTATAGGATAACCCTCTTCTAGCAGAGTACCGTAGGCTAACAGCTCAGCCATACCCCAGTTAAGTGGCAATGCACCACCGGCCATCTTATGACGATCATCATAAATTTTAGCTACCTGACGCTGAACCTTAATACCATCAGGTATAGTTGAAATCTTATTGGCAACGGACTGTAGTTGATTTAATTTAACGCCAGTCTTTGCCGGCGTTCTCCAGCCATGATCTAAATAAGGAGACCAGTTAACAAACAGACTGGTATCAGGCTCACTCACTAAATTGTGAACCACGTATTCGCCTCGATCTAAACTGCCACGATATTCATTGGTTAGCTTATCGGCATCGGCCTGACTGATAACACTCTCTTTAACCAACTTTTCTGCATACAGGGTACGCACGGTAGGATGCTTGCGAATCACATCGTACATTAACGGCTGAGTAGCGGATGGCTCATCAGTCTCATTATGACCACGACGACGATAGCAAACTAAATCGATAACTACGTCTTTACCAAACTCGTAGCGATAATCCATAGCCAACATGGCAGCAAACATCACCTCATCGGGATTGTCAGCATTAACATGTAAAATAGGTGCTTGGACCATCTTAGCAATATCAGTGCAATATTCTGTAGATCTGGCATCTTCCTGACGGCTGGTAGTAAAACCAATTTGGTTATTAATCACAATGTGAATTGAACCACCGGTTTTGTAGGCCCGAGTCTGGGATAACTGGAATGTTTCCATAACCACGCCCTGACCAGCAAAGGCAGCATCACCATGAATTAAAATGGGCACTACCTGATGGCCCTCAGAATCGTCTCGGCGATCCTGTCTAGCGCGCCCAGAACCGATTACCACTGGACATGAAATCTCTAGGTGTGACGGATTAAAGCCCAGTGCAAGATGCACTTCTCCGCCCGGCGTCATCACGTTAGATGAGAACCCCTGGTGATATTTAACATCACCCGAGGTGTCTACCATGCGCTTGCCTTCAAACTCTTCAAACAGCTCAGTAGGGTTTTTACCCAGTACATTCACTAGAACGTTAAGGCGACCCCTGTGAGCCATAGCCATGACAATTTCTTTACAACCATATTCACCGGAACGATGAACAAGACAATCCAACAATGGAATTAAACTTTCACCACCCTCAAGACCAAAACGCTTAGTCCCTGGGTATTTTGAATCTAGGTGCTTTTCAAGACCCTCGGCGGCAGTCAAACGACTGAGAACATCAATACGCGCAGCATCGCCATAGGTGGGCTTTGAGCGAACTGATTCAAAACGCTGGGCCAGCCATTGCTTTTCAGCAAAGGAGGTGATGTGCATAAACTCAGCACCCAGACTCTGGCAGTAGGTTTCTTCAAGGGTTTCTACGATTTCTCTGAGTGTTGCCTCAACCTTGCCCATGTAGAGTGGACCGGATTGGAATGTGGTATCTAAATCGGCTTCAGTTAGGCCATGAAAATGCAGATCGAGATCAGGAACCTCTTCTCTTTTCATTATACCCAAAGGGTCAAGGTTAGCTTTCTGATGACCACGAAAACGATAGGAACTGATTAGCTGAACGACTTTCACCTGCTTGCGCTCATGTTCAATATGAACACCACCAGAACCAGGCGCAGGGGTTGGACGTGCCTGTCTACGGCCTAAAAGCTCAAAATGCTTGACCACAGTATCATGGGAAATATCTGGTGTAACCGACCCATTGGTGCGAGGCAAAGAGTCAAAAAAGCGGCTCCACTCCTCTGGCACGTTATTTGGCTCGTGCAAGTAGGTCTCGTAGAGTTCTTCTATGTAAGCGGCATTTCCACCAGAAAAGTGGGAGGAGTTTAAAAAACGCTCCATTAAGCCATCTGCCATTGCTAATTTCCTCGGTGGGTTACATCGGCATCCAGTAAATTTAACGCGCACATTTTAGACCTTTATTCAACAAACAACCAGTATTAACTAGCGAATATCCTGGTGATTTTTAACTAAAAAAGATCTATCTTGGTGCTTTTTAAGTTTACAGCCAATTAGTGAGGATATTTTAAGCCAAACCGCGTGATTTGTATCGTTAAATATACCAAATTCAAATAACAAAAAAGGGGCCACAGGGCCCCTTTTTGATCAAACGATAAATTACCCTAGGTGCCGCTTGCTAAAAGCATGCTTCGAATATGGCCAATTGCCTTAGTTGGGTTTAAACCCTTAGGGCAAACCTGAACACAGTTCATAATGCCATGACAACGGAACACACTAAAGGGATCATCAAGACCCGCAAGACGGTCCTCGGTACCTGTATCTCTTGTGTCGGCCAAGAATCTATAGGCCTGCAATAGACCTGATGGACCAATAAATTTATCTGGATTCCACCAAAACGATGGGCAAGCTGTTGAACAGCAGGCACAGAGAATACATTCGTATAGCCCATCTAGCTTAGCTCTGTCTTCAGGGGACTGAAGACGTTCAATAGCTGGAGCTGGGGTATTGTTGATCAAATAAGGCTGTATTTTTTCATATTGGGCGTAAAACTGACTCATGTCGATCACTAGATCACGAATAACCGGCAACCCTGGTAGCGGGCGAATAACCAATTTATTATTCTTTACTGCTTCAGACAGCGGCGTAATACAGGCCAAACCATTTTTACCGGAGATATTAACGCCATCAGAACCACAGACGCCCTCGCGACAGGATCGACGGAATACTAAGGTTGGATCCTCTGTTTTGAGCTTTTCAAGCACATCCAGAACCATAATATCCTTACCCTGAGTATCAAACTGAAACTCTTGCATGTAAGGCTCAGAATCAACCTCAGGATTGTAACGATAAATACTTACTTCTAACATCGACTTAACTACCTCTCCTAGTAGGACCGAACTTTAGGCTCAAAGGCCTCACGGGTTTTGGGAGTAAAATTAACATCTCGCTTGGCAACAGACTGATCATGGGGGAAATAAACCGAATGACAGAGCCAGTTTTCATCATCTCGTTCTTGGAAATCTTCACGGGCATGAGCACCGCGGCTTTCGGTGCGCCACTCAGCCGCCACTGCCGTCGCCTCAGCCACTTCAAGCAGGTTTTGCAGCTCTAAGGCCTCAATTCTAGCGGTATTAAAGGCATTGCTAGTATCGGCGAGCTGAACGTTCTCAATGCGTGGACGCAGGGCTTTTAGTTTTTCGATACCCTCTTTCATAAAGTCACCACTTCGGAATACACCAAAGTGATTTTGCATAATGGTTTGTAACTCAGCTCTGAGCACAGAGGCCTTTTCACCCTCTTGCGAGCCATTAATGCGATTGAGTACTTTCATTGCACGCTGGATATCTTCTTCGGTGGCATCCTTAAGATCAATACCCTCACGAAGCTGCTTCTCAATGAACAGACCCGAGGCGCGACCAAAGACCACCAAATCAAGCAGTGAATTACCACCCAAGCGATTAGCGCCATGCACAGAAACACAGGCTGCTTCACCACAGGCATAAAAGCCATCGACCACCTGTTCAACACCCTGATCATCCATAGTGAGCGCCTGACCATCAACATTGGTGGGTATACCACCCATCATATAGTGACAGGTAGGAACAACAGGGATAGGTTCAACCACAGGGTCAGCATGGGCAAAGGTTCTCGATAGTTCAAGAATACCCGGCAATTTTGCATTCAGGGTTTCTTCACCCAAATGATCTAGCTTAAGAAAAACATGATCGCCGTTTTCACCACAGCCACGACCAGCAAGAATTTCCTGAACCATTGAGCGAGCAACCACGTCACGACCTGCCAAGTCTTTGGCATTTGGCGCATAACGCTCCATAAATCGCTCACCCTCTTTATTGATTAAATAACCACCCTCACCACGACAGCCCTCGGTGACCAATGTCCCCGCACCATGGATACCGGTTGGATGAAACTGCCACATTTCCATATCCTGCACAGGGAAGCCAGCGCGGAGTGCCATACCAATACCATCACCGGTGCAGATATGGGCATTAGTGGTTGATGCATAAATACGCCCTGCACCACCGGTAGCAAATACCGTTGCCTTGGACTTCACATAAACGGTTTCGCCAGTTTCAATATTTATTGCTACCACACCCACGACTGCATTATCGGAATTTTTAACCAGATCAACAGCAAACCACTCGTTAAGAAATACGGTTTCGTTCTTTAGGTTGCCCTGATAAAGGGTATGTAACAAAGCATGTCCGGTTCGATCAGCAGCGGCACAGGTTCTAGCTGCTTGCCCACCCTCGCCAAAATCTTTAGATTGACCACCAAAGGGACGCTGATAAATACGGCCATTGTCATTACGTGAAAAAGGCAGCCCCATATGCTCTAATTCAAACACCGCTTCTGGGCCGGTTTTACACATATACTCAATAGCTTCTTGATCACCAATATAATCCGACCCTTTAATGGTGTCATACATATGCCACTGCCACTGATCATTGGGATCATCACTGGCAATCGCACAGGTGATACCGCCTTGAGCAGAAACTGTATGTGATCTTGTAGGAAATACCTTGGTAATAACTGCAGTTTTATAACCTGATTGAGCAAGCTGAAGTGCTGCTCGCATACCTGAGCCGCCGCCGCCAACGATAACCGCGTCAAAACTCATTGTTCTCATATTTGCCATCTAATTAAATTCCCCAGAGGATATCAATTGCCCAGACCACATAAAAAAGAATTAATGCAATCATTACTAACTGTAAAAACATACGAATTGGCGTGGCCTTCGGCCCAATTAAACGAACAGTAATATAGTCGGTTAATACACACCACATTCCGATCCAGGCATGGGCAGCAATGGAAAGAATAGTCAGCAAGCTGAATATACGCATTGCCAACGAACCATGTAGAGCCTGCCATTGCTCAAAACTGGGGCTTGGGTTGATGATAAAATAACCCACCATAAAGAATATATAGGCTGTCATAACCAGCGCAGATACACGCTGAACCAGCCAATCAGAAAGGCCACTGCGGCCTAAACTTGTTACTGAATTCACCATAAGAAGATCCATCCCGCTAAGCTAGCAATAACTACCGCAGCCACAACCACCACAAGCCATGCACTTCGACGTCCTGACTCAAAGCTATCCTCACCCACACCAAGATCCATAATTAGATGTCGGATACCGGCGACAATATGGTAGGCCAAGGCCGCTAAAGCCGCCCAGATAACAATCTGTGCGATTGGACTTGAAAGGCATTCTTTGAGGGATTGGAAACTTTGCTCAGAGGCGAGACTCATATCGAGCACCCAAAGCATAAGGGCAACAGCCAAAAATAGAACAACACCGGATACACGGTGCAATATAGATACATATGAGGTAATTGGTAACTTTATAGTTCCAATATCCAAATTAACGGGTCTTTTCGTTTTCACAATGAAATAACTCTTTAAATAGGACTCTAAAATCCGCATAAAAACGGCGATGGATAGAGCTGAATACTTAGAACAATCTTTGAACTCAGATCGTTCACTCCTTACGGCGCGCCATTATAGATAGTTCACTCAATTAATTCAATCCAAGCCAAACGTATAGCGGAAAAACTAAAATAAAATAGCCTACAAAAGCACCCTATTTGTAGCTCGATTAAACTGTATAAAATTCAACTAAACCAATGTTGGCTTTTTATGAGCTATTATTTAGGGTAAAATCAGTTGTACAAGTTGACAATTTTATCTAATTACTTATAGTTTGTGACCCAAAGCTAGCAAGTCACATCACCAGTATTTCTCGAGGATCATGCATGACCAACCGTAAAGCAACTCTCTCTATAGATGGAGATTTGACCGTCGACCTCCCGATTTTGGAAGGCACCAGAGGTCAAGACGTAATTGATATTAGCAGCCTTGGCGGGCATGGTTATTTCACCTATGACCCAGGTTTTTCTGCCACTGCCGCCTGTCAGTCTGACATCACCTATATTGATGGAGGCAAAGGTATCCTGTTACACCGCGGTTACCCCATAGAACAGCTTGCGGAAAAATCGGACTATTTAGAGACCTGTTATTTGCTGCTTGAGGGCAACCTACCCAACGCTGAGCAAAAAGCAGATTTCGAAAACAATATTAAATACCACACCATGGTTAACCGTTCGATAGAAAACTTTATCAGCGGCTTTCGTCACGATGCTCACCCAATGGCAATGATGTGTGGAATTGTCGGTGCAATGTCCTCTTTTTATCATGATTCACTGGATATTACTGACGAAACCCACAGAAAAATTTCTGCCCATCGCCTGATTGCAAAAATGCCAACCATTGCTGCGATGTGCCACAAACACTTTATGGGTCAACCTTTCATGTACCCCGATAATTCTCTATCTTATTCAGAGAATTTCTTGCACATGATGTTTGGCACACCCTGTGAAAGCTACAAAATTGAGCCAGCCATTGCCAAGGCAATTGATCGCCTATTCCTACTGCATGCTGATCATGAGCAAAACGCTTCAACATCAACCGTAAGATTGGCGGGTTCATCAGGCGCTAACCCATTCTCCTGTATTGCTGCGGGTATCGCTGCTCTGTGGGGACCTGCTCATGGTGGTGCTAATGAAGCCGTATTGGTAATGCTCAACGAGATTGGTCATGAAGATAATATTGCTGAATATATTCGCAAGGCTAAAGACAAAAATGACCCATTCCGCCTAATGGGCTTCGGTCATCGGGTGTACAAGAACTATGATCCGCGAGCTACGGTTATGCGCGAAAGCTGTAACGAAGTACTTGAAGTACTTGGCCTTGAAAATGACCCGCTATTTAAATTGGCCAAAAAGCTAGAAATCATTGCCCTAGAAGATGAATATTTTGTCAGCAGGAAGCTTTACCCCAATGTTGATTTCTACTCGGGCATTATCCTTAAAGCACTGGGTATACCCATCGAAATGTTTACCGCTATGTTTGCCACCGGGCGAACTGTAGGCTGGATTTCTCACTGGAACGAGATGATCACAAACCCCTACCGCATCGGTCGTCCACGCCAGCTATATACAGGCGCAGATAGTCGCGATTACGTTCCGCTTAACAAACGATAATATAAGCGGGATAAAAAAAGGCAGCCAATGGCTGCCTTTTTTTATTTGTTGAATAACTAAAATTAGCGGCAATGCCAATCAGGGTTTACCACAATCGATTGATTCTTAAAATTATCTAAATCCTCATTAAACATGCAAGTAGACTCTTGCAAATTCGATAGATCCCAATTTTTTATATTTTGATTAAAACTTGATGCACCGCTAAACATACCATAGGCATTAGTTACCTTTGAAGTGTCCCAGAACTTAAAATTACCATTTTCTAGAAGATTACTGTTTGCAAACATACTATTCATCTTTTTGGTCGAGGCTGTATTTAATTGCACGCTTTCGATAGTAGAATCGGAGAACATGGAATGCCTGTCAACCACTGCATCCTTAAGATTACCCCAAGGCGCTATCTCAAGGTATTCTTTGATAGGCTGCCCTTTCAGTAGAAAGAAGAAACTAGGATGCCCTTCCTTAGGAATAGCCAAAAAATAGGTAATCTTGGCCCCAGGTTGTGGGCATTGTGTAATATTTTTCTCAACGTGTACATTGGCATCAAATGGGTTGCAATCAATAGCATATTCAAAAGCCTGATTGCCTCGCCATATATCAGTACCACTTCTTTTGCGGTTAAACAAAACACGCATATATTCAAAACTTTCAATAATATGATCTAACATCATTGATCGATCCGCTGCGTCACTGTCACTAACATCAACCGTAAAACAGATAACCCTGAGATCTATAGCTTCAGCTCTCATATTAGCGATAAATTCTCTTTCGCTATCTTTTTTCAATGGCATGTTTAGACCGCCATTATTTCCTTTTTGAGGAATTCGACAATATTCCTCCCCTTGCTTTGGTATATGAATTAAATCACCTGCAATAATAAAATCTACCGATGCATCTCTCTTAATCGCATTATGTAATTCCCTAATAGTTGCTCCACCGGAATTTGTTGTTAATCCCTTGTAATGATTACCAGCCATACAGGATGAAAAACTACTAAAGCAATCTAATTTCTCCTCATGCAATAAACTAAGGTTGACAATTTTCGAATCTTTCTGCTTTGCAGTATTTAAAATATCATCAAAAACCGCCGAAATCTCAAGATTAGATGGTACTGATACTATATAACGACTATCGAAAAATCTTGGGTCATATTTGTAAAACACGTTCTTATTAGCCCTAGACCAATAAAAAACTTTATATTGGTTATTTGAAAGCTTGAGTATTTCTTCTGAGTTTGGAATATTTGATGGCTTTAAAATGGATATTTCATAGTCACCATCTCTCAAGCTATAGTTCTCTGGGTTATTTTCCAAAAGACTAAAGGTCTTGATTTTGCTTACTGCCCAGCTAACGCTTTGGGTTTCAAATGGTGTTATAAGAGCATCAACATCACTAATGTGACAAAAATTGTAACAAGCCACAGTTATGTCTTCGTGTAAAACACTAGGAATATTATCCTTTATAGCTTGCATATGATCAGCTTTGCTAACAACAACCCTGTAAGACAAACTCGGATTTAGTTTGAATTCGCAGATATATTTATTACAAAACACCAAAGATTTAGAACCAAAACCTGTTGTATGAGCACTGCTACTTTCCTGATCACCAGAGACCATAGCTGGTGTAATTAGAGCTGTTTTCTCCAAAAATGAATGTTCGTTTAGACGACAAATACCTGTCACATAATCATTCAATTTGTCACGAACAGGCCGTTTGTTATTAATATTGGTAAATTGATTTTTAAGCCTACGATTACAATCGATAGATTCAAATGCATGCAATACTTCAGTGAAAGCTTCATCTGATTCGTGCAATTTTTCAGCAATTTTTCTATGTATATAATAACCAATAACCGCATCGCTTATTTTTTCGTATGGTTTTTTAAAAAAACCGTGATCCTGTGTTCCCTTGATAAAAATATATTTAAACTGATTGCGTTCAATTTGATTGGCGTTATCGTTGTGAGGGAAATCTAATAGGTTGTCTAAATTTTTTAAAAAATTATTTTTAGCTTCATTGTGCTTTTGAATTGAAGCATTAATAGCAGATACTAACGTTGACGATGAGAATTCAAGTTCTTCTTTTTGATTATACCAATAAAATCTTCTAACTTTGTCTAAGCACGCTGTCCAAGAACTATATGTCCATTTGGGTATATACCAACAGGCTACAGCCTCAATAATAGCCTGACTAAGGGATAGATCATAAGTAAGCACTAATTTTGTCTTTGATCCCGATTTAACAAGATCTAAGTCATTAAGACTCACCAATACACTGGGAGACGACGAAATATTTACTGCTGAATATTTGCGATTGCCCAGATGTAAAGAAAGATCTTCTAATGTGTAATCACTAAAGCCTTCTAAAAGAGAGGGTTTTTCACCTGAAAAATATATCTTCGCACTATCTAGACCAATAGCATGTGATAGGCTTTGAAATTCATAATTGGCTTTGGCGCTTGCTGACAGCAACAAACCTACGCCCAAAAAAACAGGCACCAATAATTTACGAATTTGATTGAGAAAATCGTAGCTGACTAACGCAATGTTAAAACTAGATTTGAAATATTGACTTAAATATTGACTTAGCATTGTCCACTCCTTGGATTAGCTTGAAATTGATAATAACTGGGAAAGCTAACTACGTTACAAATAGCAATGGCGACATTGTAGGTTCAAAAAAAAAATAAACTATTACCCTTTGGTATTAAGTCA
>JAHEHM010000048.1 GCA_024644585.1 Porticoccaceae bacterium
CACGAATACTCGAGCGCAAAACCGCACGCCCGTCGCCAAATCTTGAATAGGGTGTTTTGCCTGCGCCCTTAAGTTGAATATCCCAAAGCTCCGATGATTCACCTACAGGTAACTCGCCAAGCGTAATAGCGCGCCCGTCACCCAATTGACCTGCCCATTGGCCAAATTGATGACCTGAATAAACCAGCGAAATAGAATTCGTATCATCAAAATGACTGCCACTCATCAGTAAAAGGTTGCTGGGGTCTTGGAGTTCATCCGCACCTATTCCTAGGCTATCCGCTAGATAAAAGTTACAGCTAACCCAAGCGGGGTTATCGATGGGTTGCGGTATTACCGCACTATAAAAGAGGTTGCCTGAAGATTTGAAATGATCAAAAAAATTCTGGCTGAGCCTATTTCGGAAAAGGTGAGTGGTCATTAGAGTTGGGTAATACCTTTGACATTTTGGGTTTGGCTTCTAGTTAATTCGAACAGCCGTCATATGAAGATCAGATTAATCTTCATATTGAAGCCTAGCGGCTTGTTAATCAAGCCTGTTTTTTCTTGGTGTGAAGTCAGCGCTAAGGTAGAATACAGCCTTTAATTAATGGCATAGATCTACCATCATGGAAGTAAACCCCTATTACAATAGCCTTGATGACCTTCAGGGGCGCACCGAGCTTCTTCGGGGGTATCTTTGACTATGCCAATCGCAAAGATCGCCTCGCAGAGGTAGAGCTAGAATTATCAGAACCCGATGTGTGGAACGAGCCTGATCGCGCCCAAGAATTAGGTCGTGAAAGATCCTCTCTGGAAGTGGTAGTAAAAACCATTGAGGACCTAGATTCTGGCATTGCCGACACTCGTGAAATTCTCGATATGGCAGTTGAGGAAAAGGATGAAGGCATGCTCGGCGATGTCCAAACTGATATTGATAGTATGGAAACCCAGCTCGCCACCCTTGAATTTCGTCGAATGTTTTCAGGCGAGATGGATGAAAATTGCGCGTTCCTTGATATCCAATCAGGTTCAGGTGGAACCGAAGCCCAAGACTGGGCAGAAATGCTCTTGCGAATGTACCTGCGGTGGGCCGACGATAAAGGCTTTAAAGCTGAGTTGGTTGAATGCTCGGCGGGAGATGTTGCTGGTATTAAGAGTGCCACCATACAGGTGTCGGGTGACTATGCCTTTGGCTGGTTACGTACCGAAATTGGCGTTCATAGGCTAGTGCGAAAATCCCCCTTTGATTCCAGTAATCGCAGACATACTTCGTTTGCCGCTGTCTATGTTTCACCTGAAATCGACGACAATATTGATATTGAAATCAATCCCTCCGACGTGCGTACAGATACCTATCGCGCATCCGGCGCTGGTGGTCAGCATGTGAATAAAACCGATTCTGCAGTACGTTTAACGCACGAACCCACGGGTATCGTTGTACAATGTCAGAATCAGCGGTCGCAGCATCAGAATCGTGACAAATGTTGGCAAATGTTACGTGCCCGTTTGTATGAGTTGGAATTGCGTAAGCGACAGGAAGCGGCTCAGGCCACTGAAGATGGTAAGTCTGATATTGGTTGGGGCAGTCAAATTAGATCCTATGTATTAGACGATGCCCGAATTAAAGATCTACGAACCAGTGTAGAGACCAGAAATACCCAAGCCGTTTTAGACGGAAAGTTAGACCAATTTATTGTTGCTTCGCTTAAGGCGGGGCTGTAGTTTTTATCTTAAACAGTGAAAAAATATTATGACTGATCAACAAGACGAAAATAAGTTAATTGCCGAGCGCAGAGCCAAATTAACCAGCTTGCGCGAGCAGGATGCTGTTGCCTTTCCTAATTCATTTCGTCCAGCTGATAAGGCCGGTGATCTACAGGCAGAGTTTGGAGAAAACACCAAAGAAGAGCTTGAGCAACTTGCACGACCCAGCAGTATTGCAGGTCGGGTGATTCGTAATCGAGGGGCTTTTATTGTTATTCAAGACAGTTCGGGCACGATTCAGCTGTATGTGACAAAAGAAGCAAGACCCTTTGCAAAGACCTTAGACTTGGGTGATATAGTCGGTGTTATTGGTGCACTCCATAAGTCGGGTAAAGGTGATCTTTATGTGCAGATGGATGAATATCAGTTACTAACCAAAGCTCTGCGTCCATTGCCTGATAAGTTTCATGGTCTAGCTGACCAAGAGATGCGATATCGACAGCGTTATGTGGATTTAATTGTTAATCCAGAGGTGCGCGATACCTTTATTATCCGATCTAAAGTTGTAGATTTTATTCGCGGTTACCTCAATGCTTCTGGCTATCTAGAAGTGGAAACGCCAATGCTACAAACCATTCCGGGTGGTGCAGTGGCTCGTCCTTTTGTGACCCATCACAATGCCCTCGATATTGAAATGTATCTGCGTATTGCCCCAGAGTTATATTTAAAAAGGCTTGTGGTTGGCGGTTTTGAAAGGGTCTATGAGATAAATAGAAACTTCAGAAATGAAGGCCTTTCTACTCGACATAATCCTGAATTTACTATGTTAGAGTTCTATCAAGCCTATGCCGATTTTAACGATCTAATGGATCTTACCGAAGATATGCTGCGCAAGCTTTCCAAGCAGGTACTGGGTTCAACTAAAGTCATTAATACCGTTAAGGATGAAAATGGTGAGGTTCAGTCTCAGGTCACCTATGATTTTGCAGAACCTTTTATTCGTCTATCTGTGTTTGATTCAATACTGGCCTACAACCCAGATATTACAGAACAGCAACTGAATGACGAAAAAAGTGCACGTAAGATTGCTTCAGACCTAGGTATACCGCTAAAAGACCAGTGGGGATTGGGTAAGGTTCAAATAGAAATTTTTGAAAAAACTGTTGAGCATCGATTAGAGCAACCTACGTTTATCACTCGCTATCCTACCGAAGTATCGCCATTGGCAAGACGTAACGACGATGACCCATTTGTCACCGACCGCTTTGAATTTTTTGTGGGTGGTCGTGAGTTAGCCAATGGCTTCTCAGAGCTTAATGACGCAGAAGATCAAGCAGCCCGATTCAAGCATCAGGTAGCCGAAAAGGATGCCGGTGATGATGAAGCCATGCATTTCGATGCTGACTATATTCGTGCCTTGGAATATGGGATGCCGCCAACAGCGGGCGAGGGGATCGGAATCGATCGCCTAGTGATGTTGCTCACTGATTCACCATCTATTAGGGATGTTCTGTTATTTCCTCACATGCGACCTGAGTGAACAAAAACAACCGCGGAGAATGATCTCCGCGGTTAGTTCACAACCTACTTAAGACTGCTGTAATAAGCCGCTAGGTTAGCGATATCAGCATCAGTTAGGTTTTTCGCCATAGCCGACATCATGGCATTCTTGCGACGACCGTCGCGATACATCTGCAGTGAACTGGCAAGGTAAGCCTGCTTTTGCCCTGCTAGATTGGGCCACATGGGGTTGTTGCTAATGCCATTGGCGCCATGACAGCCTGCACAGGTCATAGATTTAGCCTTTCCGGCCGCTGCATCGCCCGCAAAACTCACTGAGGCTAGGCTCGAAAAAAGTACAGCAGCTGTAAGGTTTAACAAAGTCTTCATTGGATATCTCCAGAATTAAAAATTAATGTCTATTAAGCAGCGAATGGCTGACAAATAACGTTGCGGTTAACAGGGCAACAGCACCCACCTGATGAGCTGCGGCAGTCGCCACCGGCACATGGAAGAGGATAGTGGTGATGCCCAAGGTAATTTGAACCACCAACAGTGCCAGCATGCTATAAATGCCCATGCGTACCTTGCAAGAGATGTTAGAGCGCAAAGCAACCACAGAAAAACCTACCATAAGTATAGCGATTAAATAGGCAAACATACGATGGTTAAATTGAATGGTGGTGATGTTTTCAAAGGCTGAAAGCCAAACTGGGCTCATTTCGTATAGTCCCATTGGAATAAAGCTATCACCCATCAGCGGCCATGTAGAATAAGCATGGCCGGCTTTAGTACCAGCAACTAAACCGCCGGTTAATGTCATCAAGAAAATTAGACCGCTAAGAATACAGGCTACTTTTCCTAGTTTGGCGGGCTGACCCGAGGTTTTATTGATAAGATCCAGTGCAGTCCAAACAATAAAACCATAAATCAATACCGCCAAACCCAGATGGGCTGTCAATCGGTATTGGCTGACATGAGGAATATCTACCAAGCCGCTTTTAACCATGTACCAGCCTAAAAGACCCTGACAGCCACCCAGTATTAGCATTAAAACTAGCTTAGGCAGAAGTTGTGGGGAAATGCGCTTGGTCAGCCAGAAGTAGACAAAGGGAATAAAAAACACCAGACCAATCAATCTTCCCAGTACCCTATGCAGATACTCGAACATAAAAATGAACTTAAATTCGCTCATGCTCATGCCAAGATTGATTTTTTGGTACTCGGGGAACTGTTGGTATTTTAAAAACAAAACCTGCCAATCCGCTTGGCTAAGGGGAGGGATAATACCCATTAATGGATTCCACTCCACCATAGATAGGCCAGAATCGGTTAGTCGAGTCACGCCGCCAAGTAGGATCATTCCGAAAATAACCACAGCACAGGTGATAAGCCAACGAGCAATAAGTTGGTCATTTCTAACAGAGTTTGAATATGCTTGAATCATTAAGTTTCCTAAAACAATCACATGAGATGATAAACTTGCAACAAACTTACGTGTTTAGCGCTTAAATAGACCTGAAAATAGTCTATATTTTGTCTGTAAAATTTCATCCAAGTTATCCGCTGGAAGAAGACTATAGCGCCCGATGGTAATAAACATAGAAAGCGTTAATCAGGCTGATTATTATACCATGCCAGACAAAAAAAATTTAACAGGAAAAGATGATGGGTGAGCCTCCACAAATAACCCTAGATCCTCAGTGGCATAGGCAGCTAGGTGATGAGCTTGAAAAAGACTATATGCGCTCATTGCATGAATTTTTAGCCACTCGTCAACAGCAGGGCGCAGTTATATATCCGCCCCAGTCGCAATGGTTTGCTGCTTTAAACAGCACCCCCTTTGATAAGGTTAAGGTGGTGATTTTAGGGCAAGACCCCTACCATGGGCCGGGTCAGGCTCATGGGCTGTGTTTTTCCGTGATGCCTAATATAAAGGTGCCACCCTCGCTGGCAAATATTTATAAAGAATTAAAATCCGACATAGGGGCCGAGTTGCCTAATCACGGTTGCCTCAACTCCTGGGCAGAGCAGGGCGTGTTGCTGTTAAACGCTACTTTAACAGTTGAACAGGGTCTGGCTGGTGCGCATCAGGGTAAAGGTTGGGAAACCTTTACCGATAACATTATCGACAAAATTAATGATCATCGGCAAGGCGTAGTGTTCATGCTGTGGGGGAGTTATGCGCAAAAGAAAGCATCCATGATAGATGCTGAGCGCCACCTTGTACTTCAGTCAGTTCATCCCTCACCACTATCAGCCTACAGGGGATTCTTTGGCTGCGAGCATTTCTCAAAGGCTAATCACTATCTTGAGTCTTTGGGATTAGATCCTGTGGATTGGCGACTACCAAGACTAAAAGAAACCGTTCAAAAGGAATTAGATTTTTAAGGTTTTAGCTATCATGTTTTCTTAGTGGGGGCTTATGAGCTCTGGCTCTTAACCAATTCAATCCTTTAAACACGGCGGGGTAACCTATGATTGCCTTTTCCACAGAATACTTCCCAGGATAGTCTATTAAAATAAGCCCCATCACCATGGTTAAGACCCCCTGTCCGGGAATAAATAACATCAAAAATCCCCCTGCGAGTAATATTAGCCCAACTAAATTTCTAGCAAGCCGTAAGAACAAATAGCGAGCAAAAGCCGCGGTTGTTAAAGGCAGTGTTTTTTTTCGTTTGCGATGTAAAAAGTAATCTTCAGGTATTTTGGCGACTAACCAAGGCAATGAGGCCAAGCTGATCAAGAAAACCAAAAGAGAACAGAATGCTATAAGAGGGAGTAGCGGTTTAAAGACGTTTAATAATTCAGACATAAGACGTCTCTAGTCAACTTGATAGGGCAGAGGTAAAAATTTAACCGCTAATTTTTGATCATTGATGATAATCTGATCGCAATCTATGGCCGAGCTAGATAAAACAGCAAGCATCTCGACCTGATTTTCAGAAATCTGCGCGTTAACCACTGTGCCTAGTGGCTTATCATCCGAATTATGAATGGCTTCTCCAGGTTGCGGAAGGTATGCCTGCGGTAATAAAAGACGATGCATTCTGCGTTTAACAGTACCTAAATAATGGGCGCGCGCCACCACCTCTTGACCGGTATAGCAGCCTTTTTTAAAGCTAATAAAGTCTAGGGCATCAAGATTAAGCATTTGCGGAATAAATAAATCGGTGGTAGCTTCGGTGATATCAGGAATGCCCGCCTGCAAACGCTGAAGATTGTTGAGTGTTGATGGAAAGTCACCGCTCTGATCACTAATATCTTCGATTTCAGTTTTAAAAAATACCGCATATTTTTTAAGACTCGCCAAAGCTACGCCAACAACTGAGGGATGGGTTTCAAGGACAAGACGATTGTCATCTACGAGCTGAGCCGAGAATAAAAAGATTACACGTCCCTTGGGTGTGCAATGACTACCAGCAAGTACCTGATCAGGTTTAAGTGTATTTAGATCACAGGTGACCTGACCCTGTAAAAATTTTAGGCTGTCTTCACCACGAAGCTCGATAAGACCGCGTAAATCATCATTCATAGATTTTATCCCAATATGGCTGTGCTAACTTATAGGTTAGATAGTTTAGCCTATTTTGTTTCAGTTCCCTATAATGGAAGCAGATAGAGTCGCAAAAATATTTCATAGCATTTCAGGAATTTTCAATGGAAAAAAATCGCCTTATGTGGGCTAGTCGAAGAGGTATGCTGGAACTAGACCTGATGTTACAACCCTTTGTAGAAAAGCATTATGATCAACTCGATCAAACTGACCAGCAGTTATTTCAAAAGTTACTCGAACTCGAAGATCAGCAATTATTTTTATGGCTTGTAAGAGGCGAACAGGCAATGGATATCAATACACAACGGATTGTGGATATTATTTGTGAGAGTCGAAAGCGGTCCCAATAGTTTTGTTATAAAGGCGGCCAAATCAATTCTGGTATTTGATCTCAGCCTAGTTTGTTTGGTGATTGCAATGATCTGGGCTAGCCCGATTATTGTTGCCATCAAACTGTTCTTTATAATGCTCGTGATTATCTATGGAGCAGTGACTATTAAGGATTTTAGACGATCTAAGCCGAAT
Source organism: Porticoccaceae bacterium (assembly GCA_024644585.1). GTDB lineage: Bacteria > Pseudomonadota > Gammaproteobacteria > Pseudomonadales > Porticoccaceae > HTCC2207. The sequence goes on from JAHEHM010000048.1 coordinate 7,268, forward strand.
GTATTGGTTTATTCGCCGCAAACTAATCGTTGGCTTTATAATCAACAACCGGTGTCTTTACAGTCTCAGCAGTTCTTAACAGCGTCCCTAGTTATTCTGTATTTCTTCTCAGTCGATCAAAAAAAGATAAGCCTAGTGATTGCCGCAGATTCTATGCCCAAGGATCAGCATATTAGGTTGAGAAAGTTAATTATAGCTTGGTCTAGAACCGCTAATCGGTCTTAGTGTGGTTATCACCAGCAAAGTTGATAGGCTGCATAATAGTATCTTTTGCGGTGGTGGCTAGATTGGGATAATCAGTGGTGTAATGCAGTCCACGGCTCTCTTTACGCTGTTGAGCACAGCCAATAATCAACTCGGAAACAGTGGCAAGATTTCGCAGTTCAAGAAGGTCGCGAGTGATCTTATGATTGCCATAAAATTCCTGAATTTCATTTTGTAATAACTTGATGCGGTGCTGAGCTCGCTGTAGCCGTTTATCGTTTCGCACAATGCCCACGTAATCCCACATAAAGCGTCGTAGTTCATCCCAGTTATGAGAAATAACCACATCTTCATCTGAGCTACTGACTCTTGATTCATCCCAGTCTTTGAGTGGTTCAAGTGGCGTCATTTTCGCGATTGATTGATTAATATCCTTAGCGGCCGCCTGAGCGTACACAAGGCATTCCAAAAGGGAATTACTGGCCATTCGGTTAGCGCCATGCAGACCAGTAAACGCGGTTTCACCGATGGCATACAGGCTTTGTAGGTCTGTTTGCCCCTGTTTGTCGACCATCACGCCGCCACAGGTGTAATGTGCCGCAGGCACCACGGGGATGGGTTCTTTGGTGATATCTATATTAAATTTTAGGCAGTTTTCATAGACTGTAGGAAAATGCTCAGTAATAAACTTGGCGGGTTTATGGCTAATATCTAAAAACACAGAGTCACAGCCTAAACGTTTCATTTCAAAATCAATGGCTCGGGCAACAACATCCCTTGGCGCTAATTCGCCATCGGCATGAAATTTATCCATAAAGCGCGAACCATCAGGCAGTTTTAATAGCGCGCCTTCGCCACGCAAAGCCTCGGTTATTAATGATGACTTAGCCTTGGGATGATAGAGGCAGGTAGGGTGAAACTGATTAAATTCTAGGTTAGCAACGCGACAGCCTCGTCGCCAAGCCATAGCCAATCCATCGCCACTGGCTCCATCGGGATTGCTGGTATATAGATAGGCTTTACTGGCTCCGCCAGAGGCAAGAACTACAGTTTTAGCCTGAAAAAGTGACACCTCAGAGGTATCAATATCTAGCAGGTAAGCACCGCTACATCGAGGCTTGCCTGCATCATCAGTTTGAGTCACCAGATCGACCGCGCAATGATGTTCATAGATTTCGATATTTTCTCTGGCAATGACCTGTTCAACTAGGGTGCTGGTAACCGCTTTGCCTGTAGCATCTGCAGAATGCAAAATACGTCGGTGACTGTGTCCGCCTTCCTGGGTTAAATGGTAGTGAACCTGATCTGAATCGAGAGTAAAGTCCACTCCCTGATTGATTAGCCAGGTAACAGCAGAGGGGCCGTTTTCAACCACGTAGCGCACACTATCCTGATGACAGAGGCCTGCACCGGCAACCAAGGTATCTTCGATATGAGCATCAGCGCTATCATCCTTATCAAACACCGCAGCAATCCCACCCTGAGCAAGCCAAGAGGCTCCGCCCTTTAGGGTTGATTTACTAATCAGTGCGACTCTGAGTTTTTTATCTAGTTGCAATGCCAGTGTTAGGCCGGCAGCGCCACTGCCTATAACTAATACATCGTAGAGATTTTTTCTCTTCATCAATAAACCGCATATAATAAAACTGTGGTGATGATATAGTATGCGATTACAGGTGACTACGCTAAATTAGAATAAAACTGTCATATTTAGCCTAGACACTTTTATGTCAGCTATGAAATACCCATATATAGAATTTTCGCTGGCAAATGACTATTTAATAATTGGATTTATTCATGAAGGAACCCAAAACTGAGCCAACAGATCACCAACTTGTGTTGCGTGTTCAAAAAGGTGATAAAAGGGCATTTGATCTTCTTGTCTTAAAATACCAATACAAACTGCAGGCGATTGTTTCGCGTTTTGTGCGTGATACTGATGAGGTAGCGGATGTTACTCAAGAAGCCTTTATAAAAGCCTACCGCGCGCTGCCAAAATTTCGTGGCGATAGCCAGTTTTATACCTGGCTATACAGAATTGCCATTAATACAGCCAAAAATTATTTGGTTTCAAAAAGTCGCCGTCCATCTAGTACCGATATTGATGTCGCGGATGCTGAACAATTTGCTGACAACGAAAAGCTTATTGATGAAGCCTCGCCTGAAGATTTCATAATGACTCAGGAGTTATCGCAGGTTATTCAAGATTCCCTTAGTCAATTACCTGAAGATCTTCGCACTGCGCTCACGTTGCGTGAATTTGAGGGAATGAGTTATGAAGAGATTGCTGCAGTTATGGGTTGCCCAGTGGGAACGGTAAGGTCGCGTATTTTTAGAGCGCGCGAATTTATTGATAAGCATGTTTTAGGTGAATCTGATGAAAACAAATAGGATTGAACCTTTTTCAGTTTTCGTAGTCTTATTGAGTAAGATTGCATACTTTAAGTGTTTAACAATGGGTTATAACTTTGAGGAATCTGTATGAGTGAAAGTGAAAAGCGCCTTTTAGAATCAGTGTCTGCTCTTGTCGATGGTGAAGCCAGCGAAATCGAGTTGCATCGTATTTTAAAGCAGCTTGACGCCGATCATGCGAATCAAGATCAACCAGTTGGCAGTAAGTGGTCAAGATATCATTCAGTCTCCCAAGCAATGGCAGATACGCCGCTTGCGGGTGTGGATATTTCACAGTCTGTCTCTTCCGCTATTGCCGAAGAACCCACCTATGCAACGGCATTTTCTTCGACAGCGAAATCAAAACTTTATTCAATGAGTCGCTTTGCTATCGCTGCTAGCGTTGCCTTTGTTGCTATCATTGGTGTTCAGCAGTTAAATCAACTGGAGCCATCGCAGCAGCAGGGAACAGGCACCGATTTATTTGCCAGTCAGCTAGAAGATCAAGTTAAGGGCCCAGCCTCACAGTACCCCACTGGGTTTCAACCTAATGTTCAAGCGCGTACTGTGAACGCCGTTGGTAATCTTAATTTGTCTCCACAGCCGCTGAAAATAATCAAGCTGACCTCTGCCGATATAGAAGCGCTTAACCACCAGCGTATGCG
>JAHEHM010000026.1:0-2870 GCA_024644585.1 Porticoccaceae bacterium
AAATCTAGTACTGCATTGCGTTGAGTATCGCTCAAGCCTTCGTAAGCGACTTTTGAAGCCTGTGCTTCACCACCATGCCAGCGAATGGCTTCATCAATGGTGCGAGCACGACCATCGTGCAAGTATCCAATTCGATTAAGATCGGCTGGATAATCACGAGCCTGTGATACTAAATCATTGCCTTTGGCGTCGCCTAGCATAACATTTTCAGTCAAACCTAGCCCCCACAATGGCGCGGTTCGCCATTCAGCGCCACTAGCATCACCCTCAGCAAGGGTATCGGCTAAGCCCTCACCCATATCATGCAGCAAAAGGTCAGTGTATGGATAAATAGTCTGCCCACGCAACTCAGCCAATGGGTGACTATTACTAGTAACCATTGAAGGTCTATGACAACCGGCACAGCCAATGTCTTCAAAAATAGTTTCACCTGTTTGATTTCCATAGTCACGACGGGCACCCACACCAAGAAGAGAAACGTATTTCACTAGGTTATTAACATGCTCATCGGCGATTTCAGAACCCGAGTTACCACAACTAGCCTGCTGGCTGCCGCAATCAGGATTTGGGATCATTGAGGTCATCACACCCATATCGGTGTTAAATGCAGAAGCCACCTGATGTTTAACACTGAAGGTTGCAGCTTTATAGCCGAATCTGCCTAAGCGTGTTTCTTCGGTTTCAGGGTCTGCGACCATAGAGGCACGCCCTGAAATTCCATCAGCATTTTCATCGCTCTCATCAACCCAAGAAAGTATGGTTGCTTCATCTACAGCTTCAAGTAGCCCCATACCCACCAATGAGGGTGCAATTCGGGCAGAAAACTGCGGCGGTGCAACATTAGTGAATTGATAATTAGGCGAACGTAATCCTGCAAATTCACCCTGAGAAATGTTAGTCCATGGGCCTAATGTAACCGAACCCTCTGAGGTAGCATTACCAGTTTTTGCGGGCTGAAGCACGCTACCAATTGAGCTCATAGGGTTACCGTTGGCATCTCCTACTTTAAACACCCATTTATCCAACGAACCACCGACATCAGCCACTAGGGCGCGACCATTGCGAACATGGCAACCCGCACAGGACTCATTAATATAATGTGTTCCAGATTTATTTTGATGTTCAGTCCAGACAGGATTATCGTGACGTTCACCGTGAACACCAGTTAAAAAACTCGTGTGATGAACACGACGACCTAATACAAATGATTCTGCATTGCCTGGCGCCATATTAGTCGCCATTTGCATAAATCGCCCTGCTGGCTCATTGGTATAGTTGTAGCCCAATGTAGTACCGCCACCGCTTAACCCACGTTGTGGAATAGGCGTTCCATCCTGTTGACCCGGCTGCCATTCAAACGGACGTATACCCTGTTCTCCGATTTTGTAAACAAAACTAGTACCGTAATAATTCAAACGTGAACCGGCAGGAGGATTCAAGAGGAACATACTAGCCTCGAATTCCATATCCATACCCAGCGTAAGCGGCTCTTGAATTTGGCCACCTAACTGCCAGCGGGTCACAATATTCAATGTGTACTTATGCTGCTGACCAGTATCGCTTATTTTTTCGAAGTAATTGTTCCATGTGCCTGAACCATGATAAGCGACCCCTGGTTCATTAGGGTTAGCTTGAGCGCCTACTGGCTGTGGATTAAACCAGAACTGGCCCGAAGTGTTCTGGCCTGAATACCAAACACGAAATTCTTTAGCACCTAAAGCAGACTCAGTAATCCATGTCACTTTAATCAAGCTTTGCCCTGTAGGCACATAATCTTCAAGTTGAATACGCATGGTACGATACTGCCAGTAATGGGCTAGGTAATGATCATAATGATCCTGTACACCTGAATCTTTCGCATGCCGATCTCGACCGCGATCGGCAAGGCGGGTAACAATTACACCCTCATCAGTTTCAAATGATGTGGATGGCTCTAGAGCTGTGTTAGCACCATATAGCATTTGTACATCACCAACTTCCTGATAAACAACGGAATGCCATCCCGGTGCATTATCACCGTTAAACTGGCCAATAGCAGTATCATTAACGTAAAAATACAAGGGTCTACCCTGATATGTGACTTGCTCGGAATTATCATCCCGTGTAATTGAACCAAGACCTAGAACACCAGAAGGTGTGTCATCTGTTACCAGCAACGGAGGCCAAGCATTTGCACAGCCACCGGTACAATTACTAGAAGTACCATTCACAGTATCAGAATCAAAAACATACAAGGCATAACCTGGCTGAGAGGAACCGGCGCCACCTACAAGCATAGGCTGTTGGTCATCGCCTGATAATGCAACGTATGACACATTAACTTCATCAATAATAACGGGTGATGGTTGGTAAATAACATCGTCATTACCAGTGCCAGTATCTGTTCCACCTGAATTGTTGCCATTAGAACCTGAACCGTTGTTATTACCGGTTCCTGCTGAAGTTCCACTACAGGTAGCTGCTGTTTCAACTGGTATATCTCTTTTAATCCAATTGCCACCCGAGGAAGTCTTACTCCACAGAATGGTCAATGTTGTAGTCTCAGGCATAGTATTAGACCAAGATAAAAGCTTGGCATAGGTCCCGCTACTAACGCCAGTGTCATCAACCATACTGGCACCTGAGCCACCTTCGATAATTAGCGCATCTACTGCACTAGAATCAGCACTAACAATTGATACCTGAACGGTATTATTGCCAACATTTTCTATGGTCAGATTAACCTGAGTCTGCGAATCACTGCCGCCCAAGTGAAAAAGCGGCTCTGAACAGTAATCAGACAGCGGAACTGTAATAGTATTAGCATCGGCATTGTCACCAATACCATTGTTATTAAGATCTTCGGTTTCGTTTGGATCGTTAGGGAAAGC
>JAHEHM010000026.1:2970-9745 GCA_024644585.1 Porticoccaceae bacterium
GGGAAAGCATCGGCATTATCGCCTACACCATCATTATCAGTATCAACGGTTTCGTTTGCATCATTAGGGAAAGCGTCGTCCGCGTCTGACACGCCGTCGTTATCGCTATCAACAGGCGCTTGTCCCGGCATATGGGAATCGAGATAGCCGGTGATATCGACTGATGATGTTCGAGACGCTCCAGAACCGATAACATCACTAATCAGTGAGTCATTTCTCAAGCCAAACAGATATCTTAGAAGCAAGAGGCCATCAGTTAGAGCATCAACTTGAGCGTTTCCATCAATATCAGTAATAGCAGACAGCATTGCAACACGCGTTTCTACTTCAGAAGCTGCCATAGGAGAGTTGGGTGAAATAGCATCTGCTGTTAAAGATTCGTCGCGCAGCCCAAAACTGTAACGTAACATTAACAAACCATCGGTAAGAGCATCAGCTTCACCATTAGCGTCCATATCCCAACTATTAAAGCCGGTCGGGCTATTAGGACTTCCGTGGCCGCCAGCAGCAACCGCATTAAGTGAAATTCCACTTAAGGAAACAGAACACAAACCAATAAGAGCAAGTTTAATAAAACGCGACATGGAAACCCTTCTTAATATTTTTCTAATTATCTATACGTGATATTAAGGGAATTAGTTGTACAAAAATATAGCTAAAACCCAATACACAGCTTATTTTGTGACCTTTTGGTCGCAAACCAAATGACAACCTTACAGTACGAAAAAAGCGTGCCGCTGTCGTTCGAATAGCGCAATTCGAACTGTAGGCTTAAGAAATATTTATATATGAATTGAAAATGGCGTCCCGTGAGGGACTCGAACCCCCAGCAGTCGCTTAGGAGGCGACGGATTTATCCTGTTAATCGAACGGGACCTAAGGTTAATTATATAAGTTAATATGCTTGAATGACTATTACCCGTTAAAAACTCACTGATTTGCATCAAATCCGTTACAATCCGCCCATGAATTTGTTATTACTTCAATCAAATCAAATTAACGGCCAGCAGGCAGTGGTTACTGGCCGTCAGCTAGAACACCTGCGATTGGTTCACCAGCAAACTGATGGAGCCACCATTCGCGTGGGCGAAATCAATGGCCTAATGGGTTCAGCAATTATTGAAAGCATTGATGATCATCAGGCAGTTCTAAATCTAACACTTAACAGCAAACCCCCTGCTCCCCTTCCTTTAACATTGGTTATGGCGATGCCCAGACCAAAGATGCTGCGAAGATGCTTACAGACAGTGAGCTCTATGGGGATCAAGACAATCTATTTGATCAACTCGTCTCGAGTGGAAAAAAGCTTCTGGCAAACGCCTTTTCTTGAAAAGCAGGCTATCGAAAACCAACTTATTCTTGGCTTAGAGCAGTCACTAGATACAATTTTGCCGACTGTGATTCAGAAAAAACTGTTTAAGCCGTTTGTGGAAGATGAGCTAGCCGAAATTATAGACGAATCAACGGCCTTAGTTGGGCACCCACAGGGATCAGAGCCCTGCCCAATAGACATTCAAACGCCCACCACCTTAGTGGTTGGCCCTGAAGGGGGTTTTATACCCTATGAGATTAAAAAGCTCCAAGAAGTGGGCGTAAAAGCAGTGACCATTGGCCCTAGAATCTTAAGAGTAGAAACTGCGATACCCGCCTTAATATCACGGCTTTTCCCCAGTTAAATTAGCGATTGCGACGCTTGTTAAGCGCACCTCTCGCCTTAGGCCTTTGTTTACCCTTTCGCGTTTCGCGACGCTGGATTTCTTTCTCACGCCTCGACTCACCGGGTACCAAGCAATCATCCCCATGACCAATTAACTCAGCCTTACCCATACGACGCAGGGCTTTACGTAACATCGGCCAATTTTCTGGATCATGATAGCGCAAGAATGCTTTATGCAGTGTACGTTGCTCTTTGCTTTTGGCACTGAAAATAGGATCTTCAGCGTTACGCTTGAGCGGCTTTAACGGGTTTTTACCGGTAAAGTACATGGTGGTGGCCGAGGCCATTGGCGAGGGATAAAAATTCTGCACCTGATCCACTCTGAACTTATTTTGCTTGAGCCATAAGGACAAATGCATCATATCTTGGTTGGTAGAACCAGGATGGGCCGAAATAAAGTAGGGTATTAAATACTGCTTTTTACCAGCTTCTTTAGAAAAGCGCTCAAACATTTCTTTAAATTCATAATAGCTATCCATTCCCGGCTTCATCATCTTAGACAGCGGGCCGTCTTCTGAGTGCTCTGGGGCAATTTTAAGATAGCCACCCACATGATGAGTCACCAGCTCTTTAACGTATTCCGGGTCTTTAACTGCCAAGTCATAACGTAAGCCCGAGGCAACAACTACCTTCTTAATGCCATCAAGATTACGAGTTTTACGATATAACTGGGTAGTATGCTTGTGATCAGTCTCAAGATTAACGCAGATTGAAGGATAGACACAGGAAGGCCTGCGACAGGTTTCTTCAATCTTTTTATCTTTACAATTGAGGCGATACATATTGGCGGTCGGGCCACCTAAATCAGAAATCACACCAGTAAAGCCCGGGGTCATATCGCGGATATTTTCCACTTCATTAAGAATCGACTTTTCAGAACGACTTTGGATAATTCGCCCTTCATGTTCAGTAATCGAGCAGAAAGTACAGCCACCAAAGCAACCGCGCATGATGTTCACTGAAAAGCGAATCATGTCGTAGGCAGGGATTTTGGCATCGCCATAGGTTGGGTGTGGAACACGTTTGTACGGCTGTTCGAACACCCAGTCTAACTCTTCGGTTTCCAAAGGAATCGGCGGCGGATTCACCCAAATATCGTTTCTACCCTGGTTTTGAACCAATGGTCTTGCATTACCGGGGTTAGTTTCTCGGTGAAAAATACGATCAGAATGGGCATAAAGCACGGGATCGTTTTCAACCTGATCAAAGGATGGCATGCGAATATAGGTACTGTTGGGATCCGTTTTGATCGCCTGAGTATCGGGTACCAAAGAAACAATCTGTGTTTCCTGCTGACTCACCTTTGTTGCTTCTGCATCAGTCCTTATTTTCTTAGCATCGTCACAGTTGCTAGGGTGCGGTGCATCATAGGGGTTTTTAGCTTTTTTACTGGCACCCACCTGATCCACGCTAGTTGAATCAATTTCACGCCAACCCTGAGGAATTTTTTTGCGTAAAAAAGCGGTACCACGTAAATCAGTAATATCTTTAATAGATTCACCATTTGCCAGGCGATGGGTCAAATCAACCAATGCTCGCTCGGAGTTACCATACAGAAGCATGTCCGCAGTAGAATCAATTAATACTGAGCGTTTAACCGATTCTGACCAGTAATCATAATGGGCTAAACGTCTAAGGCTGGCTTCAATACCGCCAACAACCACTGGAATATGGGAATAGGCTTCGCGACATTTTTGCGTGTAAACCGTAACTGCCCTATCGGGACGCTTACCACCCTCATCATGGGGCGTGTAGGCGTCATCGCTGCGCATGCGGCGATCCGCGGTGTAGCGGTTAATCATTGAGTCCATATTGCCGGCAGTGACACCAAAATACAGATTGGGCTCACCCAGAACTTTATAGCTTTCAGCATCCCGCCAATCGGGTTGCGAGATAATACCTACTCTAAAACCCTGAGCTTCGAGTACACGCCCTATCACTGCCATACCAAAGCTTGGGTGATCCACATAGGCATCACCGGTCACTAGGATGACATCACAGCTATCCCAGCCCAGCTGATCCATTTCTTCCCTAGACATGGGTAAAAAAGGTGCAGGCAAAAGACATTCGGCCCAGTATTTGGGGTGATCGTAAAGTGCAGTGGGAGCAGTTGCCAAAGAGTTCATTATTTACCTTAGTTTGCGTGCCATATAGACAACAAAACATTCAAAGCAGAGCGTTATTATACCCTGTTTTACTTAATTAGTTTATTAGTACCCATGTTACGCATAGAAAAGTGTTTTTGACCATTTACTCCCGCTTTTGCTGAATATGAAAAAAAACAAAAAGATACGCATAGCCTGCTATGATTAAGATCATACAGAGTGGTCGGTTTTTGGTTCAATGATCAAGGTACTGAATAGTCTAATTATTATGCCGTAGACTATTATAAGCATGCTGATACGAGTAAGGGTTTTCTTCGATGCTGGTAAAAGAAAAGCTACAAGAATATTACGCAATCTCTCCTTTTGGTGAAGATGGTGATATTAACAAAGATATAATCCTTTTATATGCAGGTCCATACCTTATTCCTATGCCAAATTCTAATGTAAGGAGAGAGGCAATTCCTTATCATGACTTGCACCATATGTTTACAGGTTATTCGAATAGCCGAATTGGTGAGGGTGAAGTAGGCGCATGGGAATTGGGCAGTAATTGTTGGCAACGACCAATAACCGTATTGTTAAACTTGGGTGGGCTATCTACTGGTTTTTTGTATTCACCTCGGCGCATGTGTAAGGCGTTTTTAAGAGGTTGTCGTTCAAGAAATTTATATTCTTTGCCACTCAATAAAATTTATACAAGCAAAGTACCTGAAATTGCATCATATATGTTTGTTGATAGTAGTAATGATAACAATAGGCTTATCAATTATTTTGGTCTTTTTGGGTATTTTAGTTTGGCCTTTTTAGCCATACCATTTTTACTTGTTTGGGGTTGGCTTTATGCAAAAATTAACAATAAAACAATGTAGCTCATATAAATTATAGCCACAGAAAATCAATTGGATATTGTTTGCGTAAACCTTTTATTAACACTAGAGTACGTCCCAATAAAATTTACCCATAACTAAACTTTTATGTACAAAATTCTCAGCGAAGAAATCCCCTATCAATCTAACAGTGAAAATCTGTTTGAATGTTTGCGCGATCTTCCTGAAGCCATTTGGTTGGACAGCGGAAAGCCACGCAGCCTTCAGGGTCGTTTTGATATTATCTCCGCTTGCCCGCAAGCCATCTTGGAGACCAACGGTGAGCAAAGTTATCTCCTTCAAGACAATCAGCGAAGTGAGACACAAGACAACCCCTTTGATATAGCTAAAGACCTACTCAGCGAGATTCAGCCTATTGAACAGCCTCAAGATGCGCCCTTTGTCTGCGGTCTATTAGGCTATTTTGGCTATGACTTTGGAAGACAGTCGCAATCCATCGAGTCTAGCAAGCCCCGCGCAACAGAGTTACCCGATCTTCGCTTAGGTCTGTACCTTTGGTCATTGGTGATTGATCATGAGTTGCGTAAAAATACCCTGCATTTCCACCCGAATTGCCCACTGGATTTACAGCAAAAAATTCGTACCCTTTTGACTGAAAAACCTGAGATTGGCGATACAGGTTTTGCCTTAAAAGAGACTTTTAAGGCCACGGTGAGCAAAGATCGGTATATCGACGCCATTAACCAAGTAAAACAATATATCACCGAGGGTGACTGCTATCAGGTCAACTATGCCCAACATCTCAGCGCACCCTTTGAGGGTGATCTTTGGCAGGCCTATAAAAGTTTACGAAATGCTAACCCTGCGCCCTATTCAGCTTTTTGGCAGTGGGACAATCAGGCAATTCTTTCCTTATCCCCTGAGCGCTTTATTCAGGCTTACCCCGACAATGAAAAGATAACAGCGCAAACTAAACCTATTAAGGGCACGGTGCTTCGCGGTAAAACAGTTGAAGAGGATCAAGAAAATGCTATTCAGCTGTTAAATAGCGATAAGGATCGCGCTGAGAATTTAATGATCGTGGATCTGTTGCGTAATGATTTGGGCAAATCCTGTATTGCCGGCAGTATAAAGGTTCCAAAGCTATTTGATTTAGAAAGCTTTCCCAATGTACATCACTTGGTGAGCACGGTGACCGGTGAGCTTAAACCCGACTGTTCGCCATTGGATTTACTTCAGGGATGCTTTCCTGGGGGGTCGATTACTGGAGCACCTAAGAAACGTTCCATGGAAATAATTGATGAGCTAGAGCCGATTCAGCGATCCGTGTATTGCGGCAGTATTGGCTATCTTTGTGCCTCCAATCAAATGGATACCAATATTGCCATTCGCACCGTTATTGCTGAGGATTCAACGGTTCATTGTTGGGGAGGCGGCGGAATTGTTGCCGACTCAGACGCTAACAGTGAGTTTGAAGAATCTATGAATAAAATCCGTTTATTGCTAGAGACCTTAGAAACAACAATAGATTAGTTGCCCATGGCCTGCTGGTGCCATTTAGGATCGGCTACATCACCCTCTTCATCCAACTCAGGATAATCTAATTGATGCTTTTGGCAATAGGTTGCCAGTACCGGCTGCATCCATTCAAATAACAGCTTACTGTATACCTCATCACTGAGACGGCGAGCGGCATAATAGCCTGCATCCTCTCGCTGACGACGCGCCTCGGATAATATAATGGCAGCCGCTACACTCACGTTGTAGGACTCAACCATACCCATCATGGGAATGGTAATACTATGATCTATATAGGGTTGAGCCTCATCGCTAATACCCTCTAATTCAGCCCCTAAAACCAGTACAGTGGGCTGGGTATAATCCACTTGACGATAATCTTTACTGGTTGCAGTTACCTCTGCAGCAACAATTTGATGACCACTATTTTTAAGCGCCTCAAGAGGCTGTGAAATCGTTTTGCACAGCTGAGTGTTAACCCATTTGTGAGCCCCTACACTGGTGCCTCGATTAGCACCAAAGAAATCATTTTGCGATACAGAATATAAATCCATAACCCCCACAGCATCACAGGTTCTGATAATCGCCGATAAATTCTTACCCTTGTA
>JAHEHM010000037.1 GCA_024644585.1 Porticoccaceae bacterium
GCCGAGTGCGGCAAGACTAGCCATTGAAAAAAAATTTGCAAAGACTAGTTAAGCTCAAGCTCGCTTATTTTGAGCCGAAATGACTTATTAAGAATTGTTATCAGAGGCTTTTACAAAAAACATCTCAAAATTGAGGGGTTTTAAATATTACTGATGCCTGATGTCCTTACCCTTAACCACATAGACAATTTGCTCACAGAGATTCTTTGCGTGATCGCCAATACGCTCCAGTGATCGAACCACCCATAGAATATTAATCGCACGGCTAATACTTCTAGGGTCTTCCATCATGTAGGTCACTAGTTCTCTTAATGCACTCTTATAATCGAGATCAACCTGTGCATCTTCTTCTAGGGTTTTCATGGCGGCATCTACATCAAATCGTGCAAAGGCATCTAACGCATTAGCAAGCATGCTAGACACTGAATCACCGAGATGACGTACTTCTTTGTAGCCCTGTGATAGACCATCCTGCTCTGAAAGTATTACCGCATGATTGGCAATCTTTCTGGCTTCATCACCAATTCGCTCTAAATCATTAATCGCTTTAGTAACCATCATCACAAAACGCAGATCACTTGCCGCTGGCTGTCGGCGAGCAATAATTAAAATACAGGCTTCATCAATATCCACCTCCATTTCATCCACTAACCGCTCTTCTCTAATAACCTCTTCGGCAAGGCTGCTGTCAGCTTTGATAACAGCTTGGATGGAGTTTTTTAGCTGCTGTTCTACTTTGCCACCCATTTCCATTAGCTGAGTGCGAATTTCTTCGAGCTCCTCATCAAACTGGGTCATAATATGATTTTCAAATGACATTTTTGGCATATTTGTCTTCCTTTAAAATACTTACCTGCTTATTCGCTGGTATTTATTACCCAAATCGCCCGGTAATATAGGCTTCCGTTAACTGATGTTCAGGCATAGTAAAGACCTGTTCCGTAGGGTTCACCTCAATCAATTTACCCAGATGGAAGTAGGCCGTACGATTTGAAACACGCGCCGCCTGCTGCATACTGTGGGTTACAATCGCAATAGTGAAATTCTGGCTTAATTCTTCAATCAGCTCTTCAATTCGCGCCGTTGCTATAGGGTCTAGTGCAGAACATGGTTCATCCATTAGAATCACCTCAGGACTTACAGCAATTGCCCTAGCAATACATAGCCGCTGTTGCTGACCACCAGAAAGGCCAGTTCCGGGCTGATGCAGTCGCTCTTTCACCTCTTCCCAGAGCCCTGCTTTCTTTAAACTGCCTTCAACAATTTCATCCAGATCAACACGCGAATCTGCTAGCCCATGGATCTTGGGACCATAGGCAATATTTTCAAAAATTGATTTAGGAAATGGATTTGGCTTCTGGAACACCATACCCACTCTTGCGCGCAACTCAACCACATCCAGATTCTTATGATAAATATTATCGCCATCCAAAAGCACTTCACCCTCTACCTTACAACCGTCAACAGTGTCATTCATGCGGTTTAAAGATCTCAGGAAGGTTGACTTACCACAGCCCGATGGACCGATCATAGCAATCACTTCGTTTTTAGCAATATCGACACTGACGTCGTAAATAGCCTGCTTATCGCCGTAAAAAACATTCACATCGCGCATGCTCATTTTTGGGTTTTCACAAAAACGATTACCCACAGTCACCTGTGCTTGATCAACCTCTAAATTTTGCTTTGGGCTTGATTTTGAGTCTTTTGCAGTCTTTGTTGCAGCTGTCGCTTCTTTCATAATAAGTCTCTTTACCAACGGCGTTCTAAACGTTTTCTCAGCCAAACGGCTGATATATTCATAATCAACAAGAATGACAACAGTACCATAATGGCAGCTGATGTCTTTTCAATAAAGGCTCTCTCTGGGCTATCGGCCCATAAGAAAATTTGTACGGGCAACACGGTAGCAGGATCGGTAAAACCCTGAGGAATATCCACAATAAATGCCACCATGCCAATCATTAGTAGTGGTGCAGTCTCACCTAAGGCCTGCGCCATACCAATAATAGCACCTGTTAGCATCCCTGGAAGCGCTAGTGGCAATACATGATGCAATACAACCTGATATCTGGATGCACCCATACCCAAAGCAGCCTCACGAATGGATGGCGGCACCGATTTAATCGCTGCTCGACTAGTAATAATAATCGTCGGCAAGGTCATTAAGGTTAATACTAATCCACCCACAATAGGAACCGATCGTGGAACATGGAAGAAATTAATAAATACAGCTAATCCTAAGAGGCCAAAAATAATAGAGGGCACGGCAGCAAGATTGTTGATATTCACTTCAATAAAATCAGTAAATCGATTTTTAGAGGCAAACTCTTCAAGGTAAATTGCCGCGGCAACGCCTATTGGAAATGACAGCATCAGGGTAAGCATAAGTGTTAATAAGGAACCCATAACCGCACCATAGATACCTGCTTGTTCAGGCTCTCGCGAATCACCTCGAGTGAGAAGATTAGTGTTTAATTGCAGTCTAATATGTCCTTGCTGATGGAGCTGATCAATCCACTCAACCTGTTTTTTACTGAGTCGAGCATCATAGGGCTCGCCATCTAGCCAGGACTTATAGTAAGTATCAATATCATCATCAGCCAGTAACCACTTAGACTCTGTTTCGCCCAGCAAGAGGGGATTAACAACTAAATGCTCTTTAAGATCAAAGCCCGTGCCATTACTCAGCAATTTATACAGCTGACGCTTGTCGCGGCGCCCTGAAACCTCAGAAAACTTATTGCGCAGTGCAGATTTAGTTAATGCATCCCAATTAGCCTGCATTAATTGAGATTCATCGGCCAAACTGGTGATGCCTAAAAGATCAGCGTCATAGTGCACATCAACCTGAATATAGGTCGCTTTGAATGCGCCATGTCCCTTGCTAACAATATCAACAAATAACGCCAATACAGCCGCAAGACCTATAGCAATTGCAACTCGGCCATACAGGCGGAAACGGGTTTCCGATCGGCTACGTCGCTTGAGTGAATTTTTAATTTTTTGTAAATTATCCATGGAATTACTCATATTGCTCCCGATATTTTTTAACAATATGCAGTGCAAAAATATTTAGCAGCAATGTCACAGTAAATAGCATAAGGCCTAAGGCAAAGGCCGCTAATGTTTTGGGACTATCGAATTCTTGGTCACCGGTTAGCAGCGTGACAATCTGAACTGTTACGGTAGTAACTGACTCCAAAGGGTTTGCGGTTAATTTGGCCGCCAACCCAGCTGCCATCACCACAATCATGGTCTCACCGATAGCCCGAGAAATCGCTAGCATAATACCCGCAACAATACCCGGTAAAGCCGCAGGGATAACCACTCGACGCACTGTTTCGGAGTGCGTCGCACCCATAGCAAGAGAGCCGTCACGCATAGATTGCGGCACAGCGGTAATAACATCATCAGCCAGTGAGGAAATAAACGGAATAATCATCACGCCCATTACTAGCCCTGCCGCAAGCGCACTTTCGGATGAAATGGTTAAACCAAAGTCAGCCCCTAAATCACGTAAAAATGGCGCTACCGTTAAAGCTGCAAAGAAGCCATAAACCACTGTTGGCACGCCCGCCAAAACCTCTAACGCTGGCTTAGCATAGGTGCGCACTGTTTTACCTGAATATTCCGCTAAATAAATAGCTGACATAAGACCAATAGGCACTGCCACAAACATGGCAACCGCTGAAATTAATAGCGTACCCACAAACAATGGAACTGCACCAAAGCTTCCCGAGGATCCCACTTGGTCTTCACGAATTGCCGTCTGCGGGCTCCAATCTAGGCCAAACACAAAATCAAAAAATGGCACTGAACGGAAAAATTGAATAGATTCAAAGAGAACCGAAAAAACAATGCCAACCGTGGTAAAAATTGCTAAACAGGCACAACCTAGTAGCAGGTTTTCCATGACCTTTTCGACAGACTGGCGCGCCCTAAAGTCAGGAGCAATTTTATACCAGCCCCAATACAGGCCAATGGTAGCTAAAATTAAGCAGAGTGCCGTCAAAACCCACTGCGAAATAACACGAAGGCCGGCCATAGAATCGGCAACGGCAATTAATGAGGCAGGCTGACCCTTTGAGCTCATTATACCGTCAGCTAAATTACTGATCTTATTTAACAGAAGATTGTAATCTGCTGTGGTCAGTGGCGCTAAGTCAGCAGGTAATGACCCCATGACAATGCCATTGATTACCGGCTCATCAAATATGAGCCACAACACTAAAATAATCAGCGAGGGTAAGGCACACCAAAGTAATGCATTGAGGCCGTAATAATTTGGCAGGGAATGAAGGTGCCTAATACCGCCCAGAGGCGTTGCTATTGCTAGCGAACGACCGCGGCCAATATAGAAAGCAACCGCACCCAACGCCAGCATTAACAAAAATAAATTCGAAGAATCCATAGATAAAAATCAATCCAGTTTAAACAAAACAACCCGGCTACTTGAGCCGGGTTGTACTTTGACAACTTCTGAGCATTATTTCAATGGTTCTTTTCCATCCATTGGCGTTAATGATCTAACACTAGCAGCCAATGCCTTGCGAACATCTGTTGGCAATGGAATCATGCCTTTCTCTGCTAGATAACCGTCTTCACCCCAGGCACGCTCGCTGGTGAATTCTGTTAGGTAGCCAAGTATACCAGGGACTACGTCAATATGTGCTTTCTTGACATAGAAAAATAGCGGTCTTGAAATTGGGTATGACTTATCTGAAATTGATTCAAACGTAGGCTCAACAGACTCAATTAATGCACCCTTTACCTTGTCTGCGTTTTGATCAAGGAAGCTAAATCCAAATACACCTAGTGCTGAAGGGTTAGCCTGAAGTTTTTGTACTATAAGGTTATCGTTTTCACCCACTTCAATATAACGACCATCTTCACGAACTGTATGACAAACAGACTTATATTCACTCTTGTTAACTTTCTTAAGGGCTTTGATCCAAGCAAACTTCTTACAGCCGCCCTCTAAACCAAGCTCAGCAAATGCATCTCTGGTGCCGGAAGTGGGCGGAGGACCTAAAACTTCAATCGCAAGGTCGGGCAGTGAAGCATTGACTTGCTTCCAAGTGGTGTAAGGGTTATCAATTAATTCGCCTTCTTTCTCGCCTGGTACTTTTGCAGCTAGGGCCAAGAAGATATCTTTGCGGCTAATTTTCATTGGTGTAGATTTGATGGAGTTTGCAATCACAATACCGTCATAACCCACCTGAACCTCAATAATGTCCTTTACGCCATTTTTTTGACACTTATCAAACTCAGACTTTTTCATGCGTCTTGATGCATTGGTTACATCAGGGTAGTTTGTGCCTACACCAGAGCAAAATAGCTTCATACCGCCACCAGAGCCCGTTGATTCAATCTTTGGTGTTGGCTTGCCGCTAGCACGTCCATAACGCTCGGCAACAACAGTGGCAAATGGATAGACCGTGGATGACCCAACAACTTCCACATTTTCGCGTGCTATAGATGAAGATGCACCTGTTAGGGCAACAAACATCAAAACTACAACTGGGGTTATTTTATTTATCATATTCGACTCCGGTTTCTTTTGATTTATTAAGCTGTAAAATGATTAAAATTAACAATGGAAGCACTTTATTAAAGTTTTATGACATAAATGTGACAGTGCAAAAAATAATATTAATGTCATATAAATGTCATATTTACATCATATATTGGTCACATAGCTGTCATAAATCTTTCATGTCAGCTGGTAGTATCTAACTAATATGCATTTATTAAACGGGGAAGAAATATGAAAAACGTATTATTTTCAGCAGCCGCGCTAACCGCTTTGTTAACCGCACCTTTAGCTGCAGCAAACGGACCTATCGATGGCAAGCTATATGGCAAAATCAATGTTTCAGTTGTTAATTCAGACAGTGGATCTACAGATAAATGGGAACTCAACAGCAATGCATCGCGCATTGGCCTAAAGGGTTCTTCACAGATCTCTGAAGAGTTATCGGTATTCTACAAAACGGAATTTGAAGTTGCCGTTGATGATGGTAGTAATGACATAAAAAAATACACTGTTGAAATAGATGAAACTAATAGTGTTGAAGTTAAAGATACAAGCACTTTTAAGCAAAGAAATATTTTTGTTGGAATAAAAGGTCAATATGGTTCATTGCTAGCCGGTAAAAATGACACGCCGACTAAACAAGCACAGAAGAAAATTGATTTATTCAATGACTCAGTCGGCGATATCAAGAAAACTTTTGCCGGTGAAAACCGTATGTCTAATATTATTGCCTACACCACGCCTAAGTATGGCAACTTCTCTGCTAGCTATGCGGTAATGCCAAGCGAAGCAGTTGATGGTGGTCTTGCTGACTCTAAGTCTTACTCTGTAAACTACAAGAAAGACGGACTTTATGTTGCAGTGGCTGCCGACAGCAACGTTAAAGATGCTGACATTCTGCGTATTGTTTCTCAGTATAAGTTTGATGCTTGGAAGCTAGGTTTCATGTATCAAGATAGCGAAGAGCTCGAAGACAGCGTTATTAAGGAAAAATCAGGCTACTTTGCTAGCGTTGCATATAAGTGCGACAACATCACTTATAAGGCTCAGTATGGCAATAATGAAAATGATACTGACGGCTTAGATAAAACGACCTTATCTCTGGGTGCTGATTTCAAGTTAGCTAAAAATACCAAGAGCTTTGTATTTTTCACTGACAATGAAAGCTCATCGTCTACAAAAACTTTTGGTCTAGGTTTAGAACATAAGTTCTAAGAAAAGTTGTTGTATAAAAAGGGCGCTTCGGCGCCCTTTTTTATTTTGGGAAAATACAGATAAATAAGGCACCCTGACCGAGCCTTGATTTGATCTCAAGGGTTGCACCACATTTTGTTAGTGCATGTTTGACAATCGCCAACCCCAGTCCACTGCCACCTGTTTTAGAATTACGACTGCTATCGCCGCGATAAAATCGTTCGGTGAGACGGGGAATTTCATCGGGATCAATTCCCACGCCCGTATCCTTGATCGCCACTTCAATTTGCTGACTGGTTTCGGAAATAGCAATACTGATATCCGCGCCCTGTGGGTTATGAAGTACCGCATTAAAGACAATATTGCCCAGTGCACTGCGCACCAGTTTGGTATCGGCTTTAATTTCAATCTCTGATTCACCCTCTAGGGTTAGCCTGTGCTTACCACCACTGATTTGCTCAGCTTCTAGCAAAATTTCTGATAGTAATTTATGCAGATTAATTGGCTGCTGGGGTAACTGGCGATCTGATTCTAGTTTGGATAACAAAATAATATCATCAGCTAAATCTTTCATGCGGTCGATCTGATTAGACATTTCTTGATAGGCTTTGTTTGCCATAGCTGAATTGCCCTTTAGGTCACTTAAGGTTTCCACATAGCCGCGCATCACTGTTAAAGGCGTGCGCAATTCGTGAGAAATATTGCCTACAAATTCTTTACGTACCTTTTCTAGCTCATTAATTTGCGTGATATCAGAAATCACCACCACAATTTCACTGTCGCCAAATAAGACGGCTGAAAATTCTAATAATCTGCCATTATGTCTTAAAGAAGGTAAGCCTGATGATGGCTCGAACTGCTCACTGTTTATGTAGGCAACAAAGTTAGGATCGCGAATTAAATTAGTAATGGCAACGCCTCGATCGCTGGACCTTAGGCCTAAGAGTTTTTTACCTGCACTGTTCCACCAGTCTATGGTGCGATCTCTCCGCAGAACAATGACTGCATCGTCTACCGCTTCTGTGACTCGCTTGGCGCGATTGATGGCACGACGCATTTTTTCTTGGGTACCACGATGGCGACGACGCTGTCGATTAAGGGTATCGGCAAACTCTCCCCATACGCCATCCATATCCGGTGGCACTCCGCGCATACCAATATCAACCCATTTGAACAGTCGACTTATTGTCCTAGAAACCCAGAAAATATAGAGAACGCCACCAACCAGTAGCGCCATTAATGGTTGTTCAAGACTAATTCCAAAGATAAGTGAGAACAGCGAAATTGCAATAATTCGCCATATCTCGTTTTGCATTCCTAATCGCAATGGATCTGTATCCTCTATGCATGTGCTAGCTTAGTTGAAAAACGGTAACCTGCCCCCCGCACAGTCTGCACATAGTTTTCGTGACCTGCAACTGAAATTGCTTTGCGCAATCGTCTAATATGCACATCAACGGTTCTTTCATCGAGGTATACATTGCTTCCCCAGACATAATCTAGGATTTGATCGCGCGAATACACGCGCTCTTGATGGGTTAAAAAGAATTGTAATAACTTATATTCTGTAGGCCCGAGGTTAAGTGGCGAACCAGAGATACTCACTTTGTGGCTAATAGGATCAAATACCAACTCTCCAACTGAAATCGGTTCATCTAGATCTTCTCGACCCACTCTACGCAGTACCGCTTTAACCCGAGATACTAGCTCTCGAGGAGAAAACGGTTTTGAAATATAGTCATCAGCACCTGAGTCAAGACCGTATATTTTACTGTCTTCCTCAGCTTTAGCGGTCAACATAATAACTGGGATTTTTTCAGTCAATTCATCGCGCTTGAGTCGACGCAGTAATTCCAGACCCGTGGTGCCCGGCATCATCCAATCCAGTAAAACCAAGTCAGGATTGCGATCTAAAGTAGCCGCATGCGCCTGCTGAGCATTTTCCGCCTGAATGACATTATAGTCTGCAGCCTCTAGGGCTATACAGAGCATATCGCGAATAGCGGCTTCGTCATCAACCACAAGAATTGTGTGCATAGGCATAAAATCGTTCTCTTCTTTCATCTATACCCCCCTATTAAAGAACCTCTTTATGACATAATTATGACGGCATCGGCAACCTTTTCGTCTCTTTTATGCTCCTTAATGCATAAGTTGATCGATATTTATTCACCAATATGGATAATGTACAGCTGATTCAACAAACGGATAAAAAATCATGAAAATTCAAAACAACAGCGCTGTTAGCTTTCACTATAAACTGACAGATGATGACGGCATTAACATTGATAGCTCGGAAGGCAAAGCGCCTCTAGGTTATTTACATGGCGCTGGAAATATCATTCCTGGTCTTGAAAAAGCATTAGAAGGCAAAGCAGTAGGCGACTCGCTAACTGTTGCTGTAACCGCCGCTGAAGGCTACGGTGAAGTTCAAAAAGAACTTATTCAAGAAGTGCCGCGCGAAGCTTTTCAAGGTATCGACACCATTGAGCCGGGCATGCAATTTGAAGCACAAAC
>JAHEHM010000010.1 GCA_024644585.1 Porticoccaceae bacterium
ACTGTATAGTGGCCAATCATGATCTAGTGATGGCTGACTTAGCCTTAGGTGGGGGTGCTATTTTACCTCCGCCCGAAGACTGTATTTATATTTTTGATGAGGGCCATCGCCTGGGTGAAACGGCGGTAAAACATTTTGGTGCCCAGTGTCGAATAAATACCACCTTAAATTGGCTCGAGCGGGTTCCCAAGCAGCTTAAAGGTCAGACGCCGGTATTTGAAAAAGATAAAACGATTATTGATATGTTGCCGAGGATTGACAGTGGTGCCAATGAGATTGTGACGCTTTTAACCACCTGTTACCCGCAGTTTCAGGCTTACTTAGATAATCTGGAAGATGATCGTCAACTGTACCGTTTTCCTCAGGGCGATGTGGGAGAGGGCACTCGTGAATTAGCGCAGAATATTAGCGCGCTAACCAGTCGCTGGATCGGGCGGGTTGAGCTACTTAGAGACAGCTTAAATGAGGCGCTCACCGATAGAGACTATGCTGTGCCCATTCCAGATATCGAACTATTTTATCAGCAGGTGGGTAGTTGGCTAACCAAAGGCGAAAATTTGTTGGCACTTTGGGATCGTTTAAAGCAACAGCTAACCAGTCATGCTGTTCCTCTAGCCTGCTGGTTACGGCTAGATGATTCCGGCTCTGGCAATCTGGATATCGCGATTAATGCCAGCCCTATTCAGGCCACAGAGATTTTGCGTGAACAACTCTGGGGTTCTTGCTATGGCGCTGTGATAACCTCCGCAACCCTTCGTTCCTTGGGCAACTTTAATACATTAAAGCGCGAGACAGGCATTCCAGATTCGGCACAATTTTTATCCGTAGCAGGGGCTTTTAACTATGCTGAGGCGGCTACCCTGTCGGTGCCCCAAGACTGTGTTGAAGGTAATGCCATATATGAACATACAGACTACATAACCGATAATCTTGCCGATATGGTGGAAAAGAAGGCAGGTACTCTGGTGTTATTTTCTTCACGCCGTCAGATGGACGAAGTGTTTGACCGACTGGACACTGATCTACAAAAAATTTGTCTGGTTCAGGGTAAGTACTCCAATCGTGAAATGGTGCGCTTACACAAGGAGCGCGTTGATCAGGGTAAAACCAGTGTCTTAATTGGCTTGGCGAGTTTTGCCGAGGGTGTGGATTTACCCGGTGATTACTGTAAGCATGTGATTATTGCTAAATTACCCTTTATGGTCCCCGATGATCCATTGCATGAAGCGCTATCGGAATGGATTGAAGACAAAGGCGGTAACTCGTTCTTTGATATAGCACTGCCTATTGCTTCCCTGCGGCTCATTCAGGCCTGCGGCCGTTTACTGAGAACGGAAACTGATACAGGAACAGTGACTATTTTGGATAAGCGCTTGATTACCAAGCGCTATGGGGGTCAGTTAATCGACGCGCTGCCGCCCTTCAGGCGACAGCTGTAGATTACTTTTTCTTCTTATCTTTTTTGGTGTAGGTCTTTTTCTTCTTCTTTAGTGGCGCAGTACCATCTGACTTAACACTTTTGCGTTTTGGCGCACTATCACGATCACCTGTCTTAACCTTCTTAGGGCCTTTTTTCGGTCTTGGAGAACGATTAGAAGGTGCAGTATTATCACCACCTTTATCAATACTGATATTCAGTGCTTTTGATCGAACACGTGCCTTTTTGAGTGTTTTGAAAACATCATCTGGCATACCATCCGGCAGATCGACCGTACTGTATTCGTCATGAAGGATAATTTGTCCAATGTATTGACTACTAATATCAGCTTCATTAGCAATTGCGCCCACAATATTAGAGGGCTCAACGCTGTCATTTTTACCGACCTCAAGGCGATAAGTCAGCATAGGAACTACGTTGCCATCTTCATCGCGAATAATGCGCTCAGATTTGGCTCTAGGGTTTCTAGGGTTACTATCTTTAGAAAAATTATCCTTACCTTTTCTATCTCTATTTTTGCCGTCTCTATCTCGGCTTCTATCCCTATCTCTATTTTTACCCGAGTTATCTTGACGAGGTGCAACAATATTATCCAGTTTAGGGAATAGCGGGCGCTCTTTTTGATTTTCATAGGTCAAAGCAGCAGCCACATCCGCCATATCTAAGTCATTTTCTTCAACATACTTAACGATCATTTCACGGAACTTATCTAAACGCGGCGTTTCTAGCGTCTTAGAGAGTTGCTCGGTGAACTGTTGTATACGTTGATCACTGACCTGTGCATTAGAAGGCATAGTTAATGGTGCAATCGTACTTTTGGTGGTTTTTTCAATGGAACGCAAAAGGCGAGTTTCTTTTGGGGTAATAAACAAAATTGCATTACCCTCTCTACCAGCACGGCCCGTTCTACCAATACGGTGCACATAAGATTCATTGTCATAGGGAATATCAAAGTTGATTACATGACTAATACGCTCGACATCCAACCCTCGAGCGGCAACATCGGTAGCCACAACCACATCAATCTGACCGCGTTTGAGTTTACCGATAGTGCGCTCTCTAATAGCTTGGCTTAAATCACCATTTAGGGCCGCTGAAGAAAAGCCTCTTGCTTGAAGGCGGTCGGCAATATCCACAGTTGAAGATTTGGTACGCACAAAAATAATCATGCCATCGAATTGTTCAACTTCAAGCACGCGAGTCAAAGCATCCATTTTTTGGTGTGCTTTCACGGTAATATATTGTTGTTTGATACGTTCTACAGTTTGCGTTTTACTCTGAATACGAACCTGCTGAGCATCACCCAAATATTTATCGGCAACACGCTTAATTGCCGCAGGCATAGTGGCTGAGAATAGGGCGCGCTGACTTTCAGCAGGGGTTTTTGAAAGAATCATTTCTACGTCATCAATAAAGCCCATACGCAACATTTCATCAGCTTCATCCAATACCAATGATTTCACTTGGCTTAGATTGAGGCTTTTGCGCTTAAGGTGGTCGAGCATACGCCCTGGTGTTCCAACAACAACCTGAGCGCCACGCTTTAGTCCGCGTAATTGGCCGCCAATGTCCGCGCCACCGTAGATGGGCAATACATTGAAGCCCTTAATGTGTTTGGCGTAACTCTGGAATGCTTCAGCCACCTGAATGGCGAGCTCTCTGGTAGGCGTTAGTACCAAAATTTGCGGTGTTTTTTGCTGTGGATCAATATTACTCAGCAAAGGCAGTGCAAAGGCTGCTGTTTTACCGGTACCGGTTTGAGCCGTACCTAAAAGGTTTTTTCCACCGAGAAGAATAGGGATGCTTTGTGCTTGAATAGGTGAGGGCTGTTCGTAACCTAAATTTTGGACAGCTTTAAGCACCGGTGCACTAATTCCCAGTGTTTGAAATTCGTTAGAAGACATGAAATTACCTTTGGTTATGGTCTCAAGAGCGAGAGGTCGCGGAGTATACGCCTGTAGTGAACATTTTTATAGTTTAATCCTTGTTATTATTGGGATTTAACCAAAAATAGACCCATTTTTGGGGTGTTTTAGCCGCCATTTACAACAACTTGGTTAATTCGCGCCCCTTAAGTCATGAAGCTAAAGTAATCGGGCTAAAAGATAAATTTCTGCGTAGATAAATAAAATTACCCTTTAACAGCCGCTCAGTGGTCAATAACTGTGGTAAATTAGAACCCAATAAAATTGTATACAGATACCTATGGAGTGGCCATGAGCCTAGAAGATAATCGTCGCGAATATGATTACGGCAGTTTGAATAGAGCCTCGTTACTTGATAATCCCTATAAGCAGTTTGATTTGTGGATGAAGCAAGCACTTGAGGCCAATATTCAGGATCCCACCGCTATGAGCGTGGCTACTGTGGGTAGCAAGAATCAGCCGTCGCAGCGCATGGTGCTGCTCAAACAGTTTGATAATCGTGGATTTGTTTTTTATACCAACTTAGAAAGTCGCAAGGCAATAGATATCAAGCAAAATGCTCGCGTCAGTCTTCATTTTCCCTGGTTGCAGTTAGATCGGCAGGTGATTGTTGGCGGCCAAGCTGAGCCTTTGCCCCGTGCTGAGGTTTTAAAGTATTTTTTGAGCCGTCCTATTGAAAGTCAGCTTGGCGCTTGGGCATCAAAGCAAAGCACTGTGATAAGTTCTAGGCAGGTTTTAGAACAACAATTTAGTGACGTTAAAGAAAAATTTTCTACAGGTGAAATACCTCTGCCTGATTTTTGGGGTGGCTATCTTGTAGTACCCGATGAAATCGAGTTTTGGCAGGGCGGTGAAAATCGTCTTCACGATCGATTTAGTTTTGAACGTGACAAAGATGGCTGGGCGATAAATCGATTGTCGCCCTAGTAGTCAATGGCGTTAATCAAAAAATAGCGTTCGCCCTCGGGCGTTTTTACCTCGACTTCATCATCCTTGGATTTTCCAATTAAAGCTCTCGCCATGGGTGAATCGATACTAATCCAATTTTTTTCACTATTAATTTCATCAGAGCCCACAAGGCGAAGACGCTGAAGCGGTGCAGAGGGGTCGTCAGCGTCCTCCAATGTAACCCAGGCAGCAAAAAATACCTTAGAAGTATCTCTCGGTTTATCCTCAACAATAGTCGCTTCTTCAAGGCGCTTGCTGAGGTAGCGAACGCGGCGATCGATTTCGCGCAAACGGCGCTTACCATAAATATAGTCGCCATTTTCCGAACGATCACCATTTTTTGCCGCTTCATGCACCACCTGAGTAACCTGAGGGCGCTCCACTTTCCACAGTTGACGAACTTCAGCGCGCAACTTAGCGGCACCATCAGCGGTAATATAGGGTGAACTTTTAGGGGCAGGTGGTCTATATCGAGACATGGCTCATGTTCCGTGGTTTAGGTTAAAAACATCAGAATAAAACGTCAGTTCCGCCTCCATGGCGCGAATAATATTTTCTGATTTTCTAAAACCGTGGCCCTCATCAGGAAATTTAACATAAACCACAGGGATGCCCTTTTTCTCGAGGCTGTTAACCATCAGTTGCGCTTGATTGGGGGGAACCACCCTGTCTTCTAATCCCTGAAGGAAAATCACCGGACAGTTCAGCTGGTCTATATGATTAATGGGTGACCGCTGTTGGTAAATTTCTTGTTGCTCAGGGTAGGGGCCTACCAATTTATCCAAATATCGCGATTCAAATTTATGGGTATCACTGGCAAGGGTTTCAAGATTGCCAATACCATACAAACTTGCCCCAGCCTTAAATGTGTCAGTAAAGGTGAGAGCGGCTAATACCGTATAACCACCGGCACTACTGCCGCGGATAATACAGCGCTCAGCATCGACTTTGTTTTGCGTCACTAAATAGTTAACTGCGCATTGGGTGTCCTCAACATCAGCCACGCCCCAGGCATCATTTAATGCATTGCGATAATCTCGTCCAAAACCGGTACTGCCGCGGTAATTGATATCCACTACCGCGAAACCACGATTAGTCCAATACTGAATTTTTAAATTTAAACTACAGTCCGTGGCTCCGGTAGGCCCGCCATGACAGATAACGATCACCGGTGGTAATTCATTTTCCATACCCTGATATTGGCTGTGGGTTGGCGCATAGAAGAAGGCCTGTACCCTTTGGTTATTGGCAGTGGTATAGATGATTGATTCCGGTGAAGACAGATTGCCTGATTCTATAGTTAAGCAAGCAGACGCATGGACTGTTGTTGGAGTCGTATTTGGGCGAACCATAACAATTTGGTTAGCTCGGTCCGATGCGCCGGCTATTATGGTCAGTTCACCTCGATGACAGCAGGCTGATTGCATGGCGCTAAAATCGGTGTCTATTGTTTCTAAACTGCCCGTTGCAATATGCAAAATACCACAGTGCCAAATACCCTCTTGAGTCCAGAGGCAGCCAATAGTGTTAGCGTCAATAAAATCATAGGTAGACATGCCAAACTGCCACAGGGGCGTAGCAAATTCCGCTGGCATATCCAGCACAATACCGTTCTCTGCAGAATATATATTCCACCAGTTATTACTGTCAGAGACATAATATAGCTGGTTATCTGGTGACCACTGAGGTTGAAATATCGCCTCATTATTATTAGCGCCCGCCACCATATTTTGATTAGATAAAGTGATTTGATTATCAGCACAGTACAACTGGGTGCAATCCCATGGCATATTGGGATGATTCCATTGAATCCAGGATATTTTTTGCCCATTGGGACTAATTCGCGGGTAAGCATAAAAGTCCGCCCCTGAAGCTAAGCGTTGCGGCTTTTGATCAGCTTTGTCTAAAGATATTCCCGCCAGATAATTTTCTGGTTCACCGCTGTCATTATGTTGTTCGCAGACAGCGATTAGTCGGTTGTTGGTGTTATCCATAGCAAGGTCGGCAAAACGCGGCCCTTTTTTAGTTATTGGTTTTGCCTGATCACTGCCAATATCTATTTGATATATACGCTGATCTGAAGCATTGACAAAATAAATAGTATTGTCTGATAGCGTATACGCCATGCCGCCATACTCGTGCACGCGGCTGGCGTGGCTGTAAGGCGTAGGCAATAAATCTTGGATTATGCCATCTTTATCTTGGCAAACAATAACATTGCGCCCCGATTCTTGGGGGCGGCTCTCAACCCAAAATAATTGTTCATTGTAGGATTTAATGCAGCTAATTTTTGGGGCGGCACTAGCGACTATTTTAGAGCTAATAGAAGAGGGCCAAGTGCCAAAGGGCTGTTGAGATTTCATGAGATTAACCGCCCGCCAGTTTTACACTGTGGCCCAATTTCTCGAGCTGGTTCTTAAGTGCCTCACGATGATCGCCTTGAATTTCAATGATGCCATCTTTGATTGTGCCCCCTGTTGAGCAGCTTTTCTTTA
The DNA here is from genome assembly GCA_024644585.1 of Porticoccaceae bacterium. GTDB lineage: Bacteria > Pseudomonadota > Gammaproteobacteria > Pseudomonadales > Porticoccaceae > HTCC2207. The sequence continues at coordinate 6,807 of JAHEHM010000010.1, forward strand.
GCTTTTTTGCCAAGGCTTTAAGGTCATTGGGCGCCAAATCAAAACCAGTTATAAGGGTGACGCCCTTGCCTTTGCGACCCTTTGTTTCTCGACTAATTCGAATGATGCCATCGGTGATTACCGCTGGTTTGGATTCGCTTGGCTGCTTGATACGTCCGGTTTCAGTGGAATAAACAAGCCGTGAATCTTTGTTTGGCATGGGTTGCGCTCGATAATTGTTAAATCAGATTTTGATTATCCATAATTTTAATGATTTATTCATCAACAACCCTTAGTCATTAAGTAATTATCCCGTTGTAAACTGGTTTCGATAGGAAAGCGCCTCTTGGTAGGCAGATATATCAGGGGTTTCATTGCCAGCTAGATCGGCAATACTGCGTGCAACTTTTAATAGTCTATGAAAGCTTCGAGTTGATAACTTATAGCTATTAATAGCGCGATCTAAGAAGTCTTGTTGCTCAGCATTTAACGGGCATACCTTTTTTAATTGTTGATTATCGAGGCGTGCATTGACCATTCCCTGTCGTGCCATCTGTAAAGCTCTTGCTTGATTAACCCGCTGCATGATTTGTTGATTTGAGTCTCCTTCAAGATTTTTATTAGCCTGAAATAGCTGTTTGTTTTCAATATTGTTCACCGCAATATGCAGGTCGATACGATCTAGAATAGGGCCAGATATTTTGCCCTGATAGCGCGCTATTTTTTCCGCACTGCAGTTGCAGCGTTCACTGCCCTTGTAGCCACAGGGACAGGGATTCATGGCGGCTATGAGCTGAAATTTGGCAGGAAAGGTAAGCTGTGCTGCGGCGCGGGAAATATGAATCTCACCTGATTCCAGTGGCTCGCGAAGCATTTCTAAAACTGAGCGCTGAAATTCTGGCAATTCATCAAGAAATAAAATGCCCTCATGAGCAAGGGATATTTCTCCCGGTTGTGGTGAGCTACCACCACCTACAATAGCCGTAGCTGAAGCACTGTGATGTGGTGAGCGAAAGGGTCGCTGTAATAAATTTTCATTGGTTTTTTTTTGAGCGATGGAGTGCACGCAGGCCACTTCTAATGCTTCCTTATTGGTCATGCTGGGCAAGATGCCCGGCAGTCGAGCGGCCAGCATAGATTTACCTGTCCCCGGTGGTCCATAAAGTAACATATGATGTCCTCCGCAGGCGGCTATTTCTAGGGCGCGCTTGGCCTGTTTTTGACCTATAACCTCTTTTATCTCTGGCGATGGCGTTCGCTGAATAGGGCTTTTTGCTACCCAGGGGTCTAGAGACTTTGATTGGTGAAGGTGAGCAGTTACATCAAGTAAATGCTTAGCGGCAAGCACAGTAATTGACTCTACCAAGCAGGCCTCATCGGCATTTTGCTGGCTAATGATTAGCTGTTTATTAGCTGAAGCGCAGGCAATAACCGAGGGTAAAATAGCTTCAATGCCGCGCAGTTCACCCGATAGTGCTAATTCACCGATAAACTCAAACTTCTCAAGTGGCAGTTTGGGGATCTGCTCAGAAGCCGCCAGAATACCTATGGCTATGGCTAGATCAAAACGACTTCCGCCTTTGGGTAGCTCTGCCGGAGCCAGATTGACAGTAATGCGGCGGTTGGGGAACTCAAACTTAGAGTTAATTAATGCGCTACGAACTCGATCTTTACTTTCTTTAACGGCTGTTTCAGGCAGGCCAACAATATTAAAAGCCGGCAAGCCGTTAGAGAGATGTACCTCTACTGAAACAAGGGGGGAAGATAGTCCGAGTTTGGCGCGAGAGCTTACGATAGATAGCGACATCCAATGTCCTTAGGGCTGTGAGAGTCATTCCTTAGTCATCTGATAGGTCAGTGATTGAAGGTTTAACTCAATTGTAGCTCTAATAATCTGAAGTGTTCTTGCGATTTAAGGGGCGATTATTGTTTGTCACTATCTAAAAGCTGTTTCAGCTGTTCCATTTTGATTTCTAACTGATTGATTTTCTCTCTCGAGCGAGCAAGAACGGCTTTTTGAGCTTCAAATTCTTCTTTAGAAACAATATCTAGTTTTTTAAATAGATTGCTAGTGGCTGCACGAAGGTACACCGCCGCCTCTTGGCTTATGCCGTCGGAGCCAGTTGTCACCTTATTAAGCTGATCTGTTAGCTGTTGGTAAAATTCATCAAATTTCATAATAAAACGTCCTCGTAGAGCTACTTTAGCAAATTTGCACCGCGATAACATGGTCATTTTGGGCTAACCAAAGAGGTGCTTCCCCTTAATAAAATTGAACCAAAATGGTGCGCAATCAGGATTTTAAGCCGTTATCAGGCTCTGAAAAATTAAAAAATACCGATTATTTGTTGAAATTCCCACAAATTAAAAAGTTGGCACGCTAAATGCATTAAACAAATTGCTTGTTACTACATTACACGCAAGCTTTTAAATCTTGGGAGATTTAAACAAAGAAAATTTGGTTAGTTGAAATAAGTCAATCTTGTTAAACAGGTACTTGATCAGTCAACCAAGGATTTTTCGTTTTACTTTATAAATAACGGATGGATTGTTTCATCCAGTGGAGAATTACAATGAAAATGGTTACGGCAATTATAAAGCCTTTCAAACTCGATGAAGTGAGAGAGTCTTTAGGTGAGCTTGGTGTAACAGGCGTCACTGTTACTGAAGTAAAAGGATTCGGTCGCCAGAAAGGGCATACAGAGCTCTACCGAGGCGCTGAGTACGTGGTAGATTTTTTACCAAAAGTAAAAGTTGAAGTAGCTTTAGCGGATGAGTTAGTTGACCGCGCTGTAGAAGCAATTACAGCAGCTGCCCAAACTGGAAAAATCGGTGATGGCAAAATTTTTATTACCAATACTGAAGAAGTAATCCGAATCCGTACCGGTGAAACCGGTGCCGAAGCAATTTAATCTAGAGGAATCAAAATGACTGAGATATTTCAATTACAATACGCACTAGACACCTTTTATTTCTTGGTGTGCGGTGCACTCGTTATGTGGATGGCTGCAGGCTTTTCTATGCTTGAAGCTGGTTTAGTTCGTTCTAAGAACACCACTGAAATTTTAACTAAAAACGTCGCACTATTTGCTATCGCCTGTACTATGTACTTAGTATGCGGTTACGCAATTATGTACGGCGGTGATACTTTCCTAAGCGGAATCGCTGGTGACGGTGTTGCTGATGATTGGACTTATGCGCCTGCTGCTGACTTCTACTTCCAAGTAGTATTTGTTGCAACTGCTATGTCTATTGTTTCAGGTTCAGTTGCTGAGCGTATGAAGCTATGGGCTTTCCTATTATTCACCGTTGTGATGACTGGTTACATCTACCCAATGGAAGGTTCTTGGACTTGGGGTGGTGCTTCTGTATTCGGTATGTACACTCTAGGTGACCTAGGATTCTCTGACTTTGCTGGTTCTGGTATTGTTCACATGGCAGGTGCTTCTGCAGCACTAGCCGGTGTTATTTTACTTGGCGCTCGTAAGGGTAAATATGGTCCTAACGGCCAAGTTAATGCTATCCCAGGTGCAAACCTACCAATGGCTACATTAGGTACATTCATTCTATGGATGGGTTGGTTCGGCTTTAACGGTGGTTCTGTACTAGCTACTGCTTCAGTAGAGAGCGCCAACGCTGTTGCAATGGTATTCTTGAATACTAATGCTGCTGCTTCAGGTGGTCTTATTGCTGCTCTAATCGTTGCTAAGCTTCTATTTGGTAAGGCTGATCTTACTATGGCGCTTAATGGTGCACTAGCGGGTCTAGTGGCTATTACTGCTGAGCCTTCCACTCCATCTGCACTTCAAGCAACTCTTTTCGGTGCACTAGGTGGCGTATTAGTAGTATTCAGTATCCTTACTCTTGATAAGTTGAAACTTGATGATCCTGTTGGCGCAATCTCTGTGCACGGTGTTGTTGGTTTACTAGGTCTTCTACTAGTTCCAGTAACTAATGACGGATCTTCTTTCTCAGGTCAGCTAATCGGTGCTGCAACCATCTTTGTATGGGTATTCGTAACAAGCTTCATCGCTTGGTATGTTATCAAATCATTGATTGGTCTAAGAGTATCTGAAGAAGACGAAGCTAACGGCGTTGATATCGCTGAATGTGGTATGGAAGCATACCCAGAGTTCACTAGCTCAAAAAGCTAAGTTAACAGCTTTGTAAAAAACCGGGGCCTATGCCCCGGTTTTTTTTGTCCAAAATTCGCCAAATAAATGACTAAATTAGATTAATCAGGTTTCGATGATATTTTTTTTTACTAAAGATGCAATATAATGAATAAAAAGGTATCTTTAACCCATATTGATTATAAATTAAGAAAAATAGGAGCTATTTATGTTTTTGGTGTCAGCAACAATTAAGCCGTTTAAGCTAGACGATGTCCGAGAAGCCTTATCAGAGGTTGGTGTACAGGGCATAACAGTGACAGAAGTTAAAGGCTTTGGTCGTCAAAAAGGTCATACAGAATTGTATCGTGGTGCAGAATATGTAGTTGATTTTTTGCCAAAAGTTAAACTAGAAGTTGTGGTTGCTGATGACATTCTTGATGCGGTTATTGAAGCGATCGAGAAGGCTGCTAAGACAGGTAAAATTGGTGACGGAAAAGTGTTTGTGTACAAAGTTGAACAGGCCCTTCGCATTCGTACCGGCGAGACTGGCGACGAAGCATTATAGACAACCAAGCATTATAGATAGCCAATCATTGGCTATACTCTAGTTATAAAGGCAATCCATTTTTGGATTGCCTGTTTTATTCACTTCTTTCTTTAGGAGATCGTTTTGGTCTTAACTACTAAGTCAGGTACCTTGCTGTTTATATTAGCGCTTTGCTGTTTTTTTGGCGCAGTAAAATTTGTCGCCAAAGAAGATGTGGCTGAAATTTCACAGCCCGAAACTTCTCTTGGTGAGGAAAATGTTGTAGTTAAAGCGCCTGAGCCGATGCCGAGTATTTCTGAAGAAATTAGTAAGCCCTCTGACGCTATAGAGCAGTCAGTATTGTCTATGCTCAAGACAGCAAGGCCGGATATTCAATTTACTTTTCTCGGTGAATCGCCAATGCCTGGTGTCTATGAGGTGCAGGTTATGAACGGACCTTTATTGTTTGTTCATGAGCAGGGGGAGTATCTGTTTCAAGGGGGTCTACTTCAGGTTAAAGAGAGTGGTATTGTTGATACCATGGAGGCAAGACAAGCTATTGCTCGTAGTGAAGTCTTTGCTGCGCGCTCGACCGATGACATGATTATCTTTAAGCCTGAAGGCGAGTCTAAAGCTATTATGAATGTGTTTACTGATGTTGATTGCGGCTACTGCAGAAAATTTCACCAAGAGGTGCCAGAGCTTAATGCTATGGGTGTAGAAGTAAGATATCTAGCCTTCCCGCGAGCGGGCATACCTTCCGGTTCTTATGATAAAATTGCCAAGGCCTGGTGTGCCGAAGATCAACAGGACGCTCTGACCAAGGTTAAGTCCGGTCGTAGAGTGGATGTGGAGGTCTGTGAAGACAACCCGGTTGCCGAGCAGTATGCCTTTGGCACAGAGTTGGGTGTTACTGGCACTCCAGCGATAATTTTAATGGACGGTACGTTGATTCCTGGATACCAGCCGGCGAAAAAATTTGCTGAAGTTTTAGGCCTTACAATCAACTAAAATAATTTATCAAAAATAACCCGAAAATTCCTCAAGATAGTATAAAATTGGCGGCATTGACAGCGATCGACTAGACGTTTACTGTTGCCGCCGTTTTTTCATAAATAAAAATCTAAAGAATGACTACAAATTGGAGTGTTAACGTGCGATCTGTGCAAGTGGGTATCTGCGGTTTAGGAACTGTTGGGTCTGGTGTTTATAACGTAATTTCACGCAATGCAGACTCTATCAATGATCGCGCAAACTGCGAGATTAATATTCAGCAAGTCGGTGCTCGCCGGGACAATCCTAACTGCGACACCTCAGAAGTGGATGTGGTTCGCGATATTTTCGAGGTCGCTCAAAACCCAGAAATTGATATTGTCGTCGAGTTAATTGGCGGCACCACGATCGCCTATGATTTAGTGATGATGGCGCTTAAAAATGGCAAGCATGTGGTTACTGCTAATAAGGCACTTATCGCAGAGCATGGTATGGAAATTTTTGCTTATGCCGCCTCGCAAGGCCTCGAAATAGCCTATGAAGCCGCGGTAGCTGGTGGTATTCCGATTATTAAGGGGCTTCGTGAAGGTCTATCTGCAAACAAAGTCAATTGGGTTGCAGGTATTATTAACGGTACTACAAACTTTATTCTTACCGAGATGGATACTAAGGGTCGTGATTTTAACGACGTCTTGGTTGAGGCTCAGGAGAAGGGTTATGCAGAAGCAGATCCCACTTTTGATGTCGAAGGTATTGATGCAGCGCATAAGTTAGTGATTCTAGCTTCCATTGCTTTTGAAATGCCTCTCACCCTAGAGGGTCTCTATACCGACGGTATTACTCAGCTAGAGCCGCAGGATGTTGCCTACGCAAAAGAGCTGGGTTACGCGATTAAACATCTGGGCATTGCCCGACAAACGGAGCAGGGTGTAGAGCTTCGGGTTCATCCCACCCTAGTGCCACATAAGAGCATGATTGCCGGCGTTAATGATGTGGCTAATGCAGTTATGATCAATGCCGATGCTGTGGGTACAACGCTATTCTGTGGCCCTGGTGCTGGTGCCGAGCCAACCGCATCCTCAGTGATTGCGGATATTGTGGATGTAGCCAGAACACTCGATATGCCCTCTGATGCCAAGGTTAATGCTCTCGGTTGCTCAATCGCAGAATTAGAGCAGCGAACCATTGTTGCCATTGAAGAAATTGAAACCAGTTTTTATATGCGTTTTGCAGCTCTCGACAAGCCAGGTGTGTTGTCTGATATTACAAAAATTATGGCCGACTCAGGGATAAGCATTGAAGCTATTGTTCAAAAAGAGCAGCCTGCAGGCGAGGATTACGTTAATGTCATTATCGTAACCAATGTCACTCAAGAAAAGTTACTTAGCACCGCGGTTGAGCGTATTGAAAACCTTGAAACGGTTCGTGATACTATTAAATTTATTCGCGTTGAACATTTGGATCAGTAAATGAGATATATAAGTACCCGGGGCGGCGTTGAGCCCAAAACTTTCGAAGAAGTGGTATTAACCGGCTTAGCTGAAGACGGTGGTCTTTTTGTGCCAGAAGAAATACCCAAATTTAGTACTGAAGAGATCGCCTCATGGAGTGATCTTTCATACGAAGAATTAGCCCTGAAGGTCATTACGCCATTTGTCGGTGGATCCATTCCAGAACAGGATTTGCGTGGGTTAATTGAAAAATCCTATGCGGGCTTTCGACACGAGGCAATTGCTCCACTGATACAGGCCGGACAAAATCAGTGGATTCTAGAGTTATTCCAAGGGCCCACCTTGGCATTTAAAGATTTTGCACTGCAATTTTTGGGCAACCTGCTTGATTACATACTGGCTAAACGCAATCAAAAAGTCGTGATCATGGGTGCGACCTCAGGTGATACAGGTTCTGCGGCCATCGAGGGCTGTAGGCATTGTAAGAATTTAGATATTTTTATTCTTCACCCTTATCAGCGTGTGTCAGAAGTCCAGCGTCGACAGATGACCACAGTCATGACCGATAATATTCATAATATTGCACTGCATGGTAATTTTGATGACTGTCAGAATATGGTGAAAGCCAGCTTCTCTGACCAATCATTTTTGCCTGAAGGCAGGCAGCTCGCTGCAGTTAACTCGATTAACTGGGCACGAATTATGGCGCAGATTGTTTATTACTTCTGGGCTTCCCTCGCCTTAGGTGGTCCTCATAGAAAGGTGTCATTCTCTGTGCCTACGGGCAACTTTGGTGATATTTTTGCCGGCTATTTAGCAAGCAAGATGGGTCTTCCAATAGAGCAGCTAGTGATTGCAACTAATCAGAATGATATTTTGCATCGTTGCATTAGTGAAAATGATCATAGTACTCAGCCCCTTGAACAAAGCTTAGCGCCCAGTATGGATATCATGATATCCAGCAACTTTGAGCGTCTATTATTTGATCTTTATGATCGCGATGGCAAAAAAATTGCAGATCTTATGGCTGACGCCAAAAATGGTCATATGGTGCTGAGTGATTCAGCACTGGCCAGTGCAAGAGCCTTGTTTTCGAGCTATCGTTGTGATGATGCGGGTATGGTAGAGGTTATACGCTCAACCTATGCTGATAGTGATTACCTGTTAGATCCACACACCGCTATTGGTTTAGCAGCTGCCCGTGAATGCAGTAATAATAAATCAACGCCAATGATTACATTAGCAACAGCGCATCCGGCAAAATTCCCAGATGCTGTAAAAGCAGCAGGCTATCCGCAAGATCCGGCTTTGCCGCCGCATATGGCAGATCTATTTGAGCGGGAAGAGCAATACACAGTACTTGATAACGATACCCAGGTAGTACAGCAGTTTATTGCAGAGCATACTTCATCTTAAAATAGTGAATCACTATATTTAAGCTATAAAAAAACCGGCAAAAAGCCGGTTTTTTTATACTAAATTTTTTATTACTTAGTCGCTAGCGCTTTAACTTGAGCGTTAAGGCGGCTCTTATGACGAGCAGCTTTATTCTTGTGGATAATTCCTTTGTCAGCCATACGATCGATTACTGGAACCGATGAGTTGTAGGCTTCTTGTGCTAAAGCAGCATCGCCACTTTCTAGGGCCGCATCAACCTTCTTAATGTAGGTACGAACCATTGAGCGAAGGCCAGCATTATGCTGACGTCTTTTTTCGTTTTGACGTGCGCGTTTTTTTGCTTGTGCTGAATTAGCCACTTGAACTATCTCCTAAGTTAAGGGAACTCTGTAAAGGCGCGGAAATATACAGGGTTATTGGGTGAGATTCAACCTTATTGTTGCTGTTTTTTTTTAGAGATATCGCCATATTTGCTATAGACCGATTTTAGCGGTATCTAGAATACAGATCTGATGAGTTTGTAGGCTAATATTAATATATGTTTACGGCTAATTTTTTCATATTCCCTACCTGCATGGATATGTATTATGTTTAGAAATAACAGAAGTTTTATTCTAGCGATTATTGCCTTTACCTTTGGTGTCGATGTATTGGGTAAGGATGTTTTAACTAAAAAAAGTTCTAGCATTCATGCTTGTGACAAATTCAATAAAGACTTAATTCCTCTTCCAATTGATATGGAATATGAATCCAAAAATACTGCTCTGCTTATAGGTATTAATCAAATAAAATATGATTTCTCTTTAAATTTAATTAATGAAAATAATCATGGTAATGATGTAACTTTTTTTAAACAGTTTATCGACGATTTTTCAACAAATGAATATAAGAAAATTTATAGTATTCTGGATAACAAGAAAAATATCAGTCAACAGTATGTCAAAGACCACATTGCATTTTTCAACAGAGTCTTATCTGAAAATAATCGCCTGAAATTACTATCACAAGTTTGCCAAGGCGATCATAGAACATTTTTCTTGAGTATTAATTCAAATGGAGAGAAAAAAATAATATCTTTCCGTTTTTCCTTGAGAAACGATGGTTTTAGATACGTAATAGATCAGCACTTTTATTTAGATACATTACTAAAAAAAGTGTATAAGTTTTCGGATAATGACGACCAATTACCCATCCCTGTTGAAAAAAAACATATAGGTCACCCATACCAAATTTTTGACGGGAAATACTCATATCAAATTATTGCAAATGGTAAGCGCTATAATAGTTTAAAGATCAATAAAAAGCCTCTTAATCAGGCTGAGGGCTTATTAGATAAAGCTGTCGCGGCTTATAACAATATTTATTTGTTGCTTGCTAAAAATCAAAAAAATTCTTTCTATACAAACTTAAGCGATGGGAGTGCCAAAAAAGCAAAAGATTGGTTAGAGACGTTACCCTCTAGTGAAAATTATCGTTTGGTAAATTCTATATTGTCACGGGAAATTATTCATGCAATTGATGCAGACCCTTTTGTAATTATCTTCTATAGCGACACTCAGCATGGCGGCATTATCAGGCATGAATATATGATTAGGAGTCCAAATTCAAAGTTTGGTTTCTTGCTTACAAATTTTTATTATGAAGATACTCTTGATGATATATTTAAAAGCCGATTGATGTTTCATCAAAATTTTGCTGTTCAAAACTAAAGTTACAAGAGTTTTAAGTGATTTGCTTGGACTAGATAGCTACTGCCGTTAAACTATCCGCAGGACTCTTACAGCGGAAATAATAGTGACCGAGGAAATCGTAAAGCAAAAAAAGGATCATGGACTACTTCGCTCCAGCGGTGTGGTGGGATTTTTTACCATGCTTTCTCGCTTCTTGGGTCTGGCTCGCGATGTGGTGTTTGCCCGTGTTATCGGTGCTGAAGCATTGGCCGATGTGTTCTTCGTGGCCTTTAAAATACCGAATTTCTTTCGTCGACTATTTGCTGAGGGTGCCTTTGCTCAGGCCTTTGTGCCAATTTTGGGCGAATATCGAGAAAAGGGTAGTGCAGCCGCGGTCAGGCAGCTAGTCAGTCGAGTTGCGGGTAATTTGGGCCTATGCCTGATATTACTCACCCTATTTATTGTGGTTGCCTCGCCCCTAATGGCGGCGATTTTTGCACCTAGCTGGTATATGGATAACCCCAGCAAATTTGCCGCAACATCAGAGATGCTACGCATCACCTTTCCCTATCTATTGTTTATCTCAATGACTGGATTAGCGGGTGCGGTACTCAATAGTTACGATCGTTTTGCGGTACCGGCATTTACCCCCTTATTATTGAACTTATGCCTTATTCTTGCGGCGCTCTTTGCGGCTCCTCTGTTTGATCAGCCAGCCTATGCGTTGGCCTGGGGTGTTCTACTGGCGGGTATAGTGCAGTTTTTATTCCAATTACCCTTTTTGAAAACCATTCATATGTTACCCATGCCGTCAGTTGATTGGCAGGATTCAGGGGTTAAAAAAGTACTAGCATTGATGGCGCCGGCAATATTTGGGGTTTCAGTCAGCCAGATTAATCTTTTGTTAGATACTGTTTTGGCGACGTTCTTGCCTACAGGCAGTGTTTCTTGGTTATATTATTCCGATCGTCTATCCGAGCTACCCTTGGGAGTATTTGGTATTGCTATTGCGACGGTTATATTGCCCAATTTATCCCGTCATCATGTGGCTCAGTCTACACAGGCATTTTCTCAGACCTTAGACTGGGCATTAAAAATGATTCTGTTGATTGCGGTTCCGGCCGCGGTGGCATTAATATTACTGGCTGAGCCCATTTTAGTGACGCTGTTTTACTATGGCGAGGTGATGACAGTCCGTGATATGGCAATGGCGTCGCTTAGTTTAAAAGCCTATGCGGCCGGCTTAATTGCTTTTATGTTGATTAAGGTATTGGCGCCGGGATTCTTTGCCCGCCAAGATATGCGAACACCGGTGCGTATTGGTGTAATCGCTATGGTTATGAATATGCTGTTTAATTTATTGTTGGTGATACCGCTCCATAGTTATTGGCAGGTGGGTCACCTAGGGCTAGCTGCAGCAACCTCTCTATCCGCATTTTTAAATGCCATCCTGCTGTACTTTGCTCTGCGCAAACAGGGTATCTATCAGCCGATTCAGGGCTGGTTAAGATTTTTTATTCGATTGGCAATTGCGGTACTGGTGATGCTTTTGGTATTGATTCAGCTGTCCAACGCCTTAGGTGGTTTAGAGTCCTTCTACAGTTTTAATTGGGTTCAGAGGGTGGGTTATATTGGTTTACTCTGTGGCGCTGGTTTTGTTGGTTTTGCGGCCAGTTTGTTGCTAATGGGCTTTCGTTGGTCAGAGTTGCAAGGGCCGACCAAAGCAACCACCAATCATGATTAAAAAACAATGTCTTACAAAAACTTATCTAATCCATTTATCTTGCTTCAATTAGGGGCAATACCTTACCTTTCTGTTGATTGCTAGGTATACTCGACGCCTTGACTAACGAGTAGTTACTTTGGCATTGAAGCAGCGAAAAATGACTCTAATGCGCGACCTAGATCCGGCGCGACTAGCTAACCAACAATCCGTTGTGACTATTGGTTCGTTTGATGGTGTTCATTTAGGCCATCAGTCAATTTTGCAGCAGGTAATCGATCGTGCTAAAACGCTAAATGGTCTCTCTGTTGCTATGACTTTTGAGCCTCAGCCGCAGGAGTATTTTTCTGCGCAAACAGCCCCGCCAAGGTTGATGAGGCTGCGAGAAAAAATTGAAGCATTATTAGATTTTGGCGTCGATCTTGTGGTTTGTATGCGCTTCAATGAAGAGCTTAGGCAGTTAACTGCTGAACAGTTTGTGAATAAGGTTTTGGTGAATGGTGTCAAAACCCAGCATTTGATCGTAGGTGATGATTTTCGGTTTGGCTGTGATCGCAAGGGCGATTTTCAGATGCTTGAAGCCATGGGTCGTCAGCAGGGTTTTACTGTTCAGGATACGCAAACGGTGGAAGTGCAAAGCCGACGCGTTAGCAGTACGTTGGTACGTGAATTATTACAGGATTCAGATTTCAAACAGGTAGGCGATTTATTAGGTCGCAGCTTTACGATTTCTGGCAAGGTGACCTATGGTCAGCAATTGGGTCGCAAACTTGGGTTCCCCACGGCCAATCTAAATCTTAATCGATTTAGGGCCCCTTTAGCCGGTGTGTATGCGGTCTGGGTTGAAATAGAGGGTATGGCAGGAAGATTTAAGGGTGCTGCCAATGTGGGCGTGCGCCCAACCATAGGTGACAAGGTAAAGCCGATTTTAGAAGTGCATCTGTTAGATTTTGATCAGCAAATATATGGTCGGCGTATTACCGTAGAATTTGTGCATAAAATTAGAGATGAGCAACAGTTTACAAGTTTAGACAACCTCGCCGATAGCATAGGCGAAGATGTTAAAAAAATTAATCAGTGGTTTGAAAATAATAACCCTTAATGCAAAAAATTAGATTGGAAAATTTAATTCGATATGACTGACAGTATTGACTACAAAGCAACATTAAATCTGCCTAAAACTGACTTCGCCATGCGTGCCAATCTTGCGCAACGCGAACCTGCCATGCTCAAAAAATGGCAGCAGGATAATCTCTATCAGCACATCCGCAAGGCTAGAGCCGGTTGCGAGAAATATATATTGCATGATGGGCCTCCCTACGCCAATGGTGATATTCATTTGGGCCATGCAGTCAATAAAACCCTGAAAGATATTGTTATCAAGTCCAAGACATTAAGCGGGTTTGATGCGCCCTATGTTCCCGGTTGGGACTGCCATGGTCTGCCTATTGAGCACAATGTAGAGAAAAAGATTGGTAAAGCAGGGGTCAAAGTAGAGTATTCAAAGTTCCGTCAGAAATGCCGTGACTATGCCATGCGTCAGGTTGATGGCCAGCGTAAAGATTTTGTTCGTATTGGGGTGTTTGCCGATTGGGAAAACCCTTATTTGACCATGAATTTTGATGTTGAGGCCGATATTATTCGTGCGGTAGGCAAGATCGCGGAAAATGGCCATCTTGTTAAGGGCTATAAGCCAGTCTACTGGAGTGTGGTGGGCGGTTCAGCACTGGCTGAAGCCGAAGTGGAATATCAGGATAAAACCTCGTTTTCGATCGATGTGGCCTACCCCGTAGAAGATAAGGATCAACTTTCAGCATTAGAGTCTGCCTTTGGTGAATTAGCCGGCGAAGGGCCTATTAATTTCCTTATTTGGACTACTACGCCTTGGACCATTCCAAGCAGTCAGGCAATTAGTGTAGGTGCCGATCTAGAATACAGTCTCATTCAGGCAGGCGCTAAAAGACTGATTTGCGGTTCTGACTTGATTGAATCAGTTGCCGAGCGACTCGAATTAACTGGCTATAAAGTGCTTGCGCGTTGTCAGGGTGCGGCATTAGAAAATATTGTTGCTCAACATCCATTTTATGCCCGTTCGATTCCTGTATTGCTGGGTGATCATGTAACAACTGATGCTGGTACTGGCTGTGTTCACACTGCGCCAGATCATGGTTTAGACGACTTTTCAGTCTCTAATAAGTATGGCATTGGTACCCTGAATTATATTTTGGATAACGGCGTATTTAAGGATGATGTCGAATTATTTGCCGGTCAGCATGTCTACAAAGTTGATGAAGCGGTTAATCAGGTGCTAACAGATCAGGGTCTTTTAATGAGCTGTGGCAAGATAAACCATAGCTATGCCCATTGTTGGCGAACCAAGACTCCCCTTATTTATCGTGCGACGCCACAGTGGTTTATTTCCATGGAGCAAAATGGCTTATTGGAAAAAGCAAAATCAGCAATTAAGTCAGTGGATTGGCACCCAGAATGGGGCGAAGCGAGAATTCGCGGCATGCTCGACGCCAGTCCCGATTGGTGTATTTCAAGACAGCGAACCTGGGGCGTGCCTATTGCTCTGTTTGTACATCAACAAACAGGTGAATTACATCCAAACACCGCAGATATTATTGAGCAGGTTGCTCAGTTGGTTGAGCAGTCCGGAATGGATGCTTGGTACGATCTTGATGCCACTGAATTATTGGGTGAAGAGGCAGGTAATTACCAAAAAGTCACCGATACTCTCGATGTATGGTTTGATTCAGGGGTAACTCATGCCTCAGTAATAGGTGCTCGCGATGAGCTGACTTACCCAGCAGATTTATACTTAGAAGGCTCAGATCAGCATCGTGGTTGGTTTCAGTCTTCGCTTAAAACAGCAATTGCAATTAATGGAACTGCACCCTACAAGGCGGTGCTGACCCATGGCTTTACGGTGGATGAGAATGGCCGCAAGATGTCTAAATCCATTGGTAATGTGGTCTCGCCACAAAAGGTGATCAATGAGCTAGGTGCTGATGTGCTGCGGCTATGGGTTGCCAGTGCAGACTTTAGTGCCGAGATGACAGTGTCTGATGAAATTCTAAAACGTGCGGGTGAATCGTACCGAAGAATTCGCAATACTGCGCGTTATTTCCTATCCAATATTGATGGCTTTGATCCGCAGCAACATCTAGTGGAAAATTCAGATTTGCTTGCTCTGGATCGTTGGGCGATTGATTGCGCTGCTCAGCTTCAAGAACAAATAATTGATGATTATAATAATTTCCAATTCCATCAGATTTATCAGAAATTACATAATTTCTGTGTAAGAGATATGGGTGGATTCTATTTAGATATTATAAAAGACCGCATCTATACCTGCGCTGAAGACAGCCTGCCTCGTCGATCAGCACAGACGGCGCTCTATCATATAGCCGAGGCCTTTGCGCGTTGGATTGCACCTATTCTTAGCTTTACAGCGCAAGAAATCTGGGATCAGTTGCCCGGTGAGCGTGAAAAATATGTCTTTACATCCCATTGGTATCCCCTTCAGCCACTGGCTGAGGAAGAGTCAATTACCGAGCAGGATTGGGCAAATATTTTGCTGGCTAAAGAGGCGATTAACAAAGTTATTGAAGAGCAGCGAAATCAGGGTGGCATTAAGGGCTCATTAGAGGCGGATATTAAGATTTTCGCTGATTCTAAGTTACATGAGTCCCTTGCCAAGCTAGGTGAAGAATTACGTTTTGTGACTATTACCTCTAAAGCCGAACTCGCTGACTTGGTAGACGCTCCAAGTGATGCGGCAGACTCACAGTTTGAGGGTCTTAAAGTACTGGTGGAAAAATCTACAGGCCATAAATGTGTTCGTTGTTGGCACTATATTGATGATGTGGGTAGCAATGAAGAACATCCATCAGTCTGTGGTCGGTGTATTGAGAATATAGAGGGTCAGGGAGAGATACGCCACTATGCCTAATCTTGGTCTCTCAAGTACTAAACAGTTGCTGACATTACTCGGTATTGCTGTAGTAGTGTTTGTGTTTGACCAGTTGACAAAGTTATGGATTGTTAATCATTTTGTCTATGGCGCCTCAGAGGCTGTGACCTCTTTTTTTAATCTAGTCAGAGTGCATAATTTTGGCGCTGCCTTTAGCTTTTTAAATAATGAGGGTGGTTGGCAGCGCTGGGGATTTACGATTTTTGCCGCGATTGTCAGTCTAGTTATTTTGGTATGGATCGCTAGGCTCTCCACCCAGCAAAAATTAGAGGGTGTAGCACTGGCACTCATTTTAGGGGGTGCACTGGGCAACCTGTATGATCGTGTAACTCTGGGTTATGTGGTGGATTTTCTCGATTTCCACTGGTCTGGTTGGCACTTCCCTGCGTTTAATATTGCCGATTCAGGTATTTGTCTAGGTGCTTTTATACTAATCTTAGAGGGAGTGTTTAAGCGTCCTTCGACAGACGATGACAAGGAATAACATCGATCATGAGTATTAAAATTGAACAGGGTATTCGGGTAACACTGTATTTTTCGCTGAAATTAGAAAATGGTAATACAGTGGATTCAAATTTTGACGGAAAACCCGCTACCTTTACTTTAGGGGATGGCAATCTACTACCTGGCTTTGAAGCGCCTCTAGTAGGACTAGAGGCGGGTGCTAAGGGTGAATTTGTGATTGCGCCAGAGCATGCCTTTGGTCAGCCTAACCCAGAAAATATTCAACCCTTATCTATTGATAATTTTGATCAAGAGACATTAAAAGTCGGTGATGTATTTTCATTCCAAAATGGCGATGG
Organism: Porticoccaceae bacterium; assembly: GCA_024644585.1. Classification (GTDB taxonomy): domain Bacteria; phylum Pseudomonadota; class Gammaproteobacteria; order Pseudomonadales; family Porticoccaceae; genus HTCC2207. The sequence continues at coordinate 23,444 of JAHEHM010000010.1, forward strand.
CGAATTACCTGGTGTGATTGCCGCAATTCATGCAGATAATGTAGATGTTGATTTTAATCATCCTCTCGCTGGGCGAAGTATTATTTTTACAGTGGATATTGTGGATGTTGAGCCAAGCTCAATACACTAAGGATTAAACAGAGGTCTTATCTATGGATATTAAACTGGCTAACCCCCGAGGTTTCTGTGCAGGCGTAGATCGTGCCATTGATATTGTTAATCTGGCGCTCGATCAATTTGGTGCCCCAGTGTATGTGCGGCACGAAGTGGTTCATAACAAATTTGTGGTTGATGAGTTGCGAGATCGCGGCGCGGTATTTGTTGATGAAATCGATGAAATTCCCGATGATGTGGTGGTAATCTTCAGTGCCCATGGTGTGTCTCAGAAGGTTCAAAAAGAAGCAAAAAGTCGTCAACTCAAGGTTTTTGATGCCACATGTCCGCTAGTGACCAAGGTTCATTTAGAGGTCAGCAAATTTAGCTCCGAAGGCAAGGAATGTGTTCTCATTGGACATGCTGGCCATCCAGAGGTGGAAGGAACCATGGGGCAATACAATCATGCCGCAGGGGGTGAAATCTATCTGGTGGAAGATGAGCAGGACGTTCAGAATCTAGAGGTCAAAAATCCTCAGAGTCTGGCTTTTGTGACACAGACCACTCTATCTATGGATGACACCTCTCGGGTTATTGATGCCTTGCGCATAAAATTCCCTGCCATTGAAGGTCCACGCAAAGATGATATCTGTTATGCCACTCAAAATCGCCAAGATGCGGTAAAACAATTGGCATTAGAAGCCGATGTGGTTCTAGTAGTGGGTTCGCCATCAAGTTCAAACTCAAATCGACTGCGCGAACTAGCAGAGCGCTGTGGTTGTGATGCCTATTTAATTGATGGTGCGCAGGATATTCAAAAACAATGGTTTGATAAAGCCAATGCCATCGGTGTAACTGCGGGTGCTTCAGCGCCAGAGATTCTGGTTTCTGGGGTAATAGATCAGCTGGTGACAATGGGCGCAAAACCGCCTAAAGAGCTAGACGGGGTAAAAGAGACAATCAGTTTTTCATTGCCTCGAGAGTTGCGAAGCTAAACTTTAAGACTGCTCATCTATATAGTCATACAGGGCTTTAGTTGAAGCATCTAAATTAGAGGCGCTAGAACCCTGGTCAAGCAAGCTGTTAGCCATCTTTTTACCCAGCTCAACACCCCACTGATCAAAAGAATTGATATTCCAAATACTTCCCTGAACAAATACCTTGTTTTCATAGAGCGCAATAAGAGCACCAAAGTTTTTCGGCGATAATTCGTTTAAAAGTAATGTGTTTGAGGGTTTATTACCCGGGTAATAGCGGTGCTGTTCGCCTTCTGGTGCAGCCTGACCTTCCATTAAAGCCGAAGACTGAGCAAGCATGTTACCCAACAGAACCTGGTGGTGCTCTGGGTTGCTAAGGTTGTCCTTAACTGCCGCAATAAAATCAATCGGTGCGAGCCTAGTTCCCTGATGCAGTAGCTGGAAAAAAGCATGCTGACCATTAGTCCCTGTCTGTCCCCAAAGGATCGGCCCTGTGTTATAACTAACCGACTCACCCTGAAGGCTAGTGGATTTACCATTGCTCTCCATATCAAGTTGCTGAAGATAAGAGGGTAGAAGCAAAAGTCTTTCGCAGTAAGGAATAATCGCGATGGATTGAGCGTTTAAAAAGTTGCTGTACCAGATACCTAGCAAAGCAAGAATAACCGGCATGTTCTTTTCTAAGGGAGCCTGCTGGAAATGTAGATCCATTTCTCTGGCGCCATCGAGCATCTGCTTAAAGTTATCAAAACCAATACTAATAGCAATAGAAAGGCCAATACTCGACCAAAGTGAGTAGCGTCCGCCGACCCAGTCAGAAAATTCTAATATTTGATTCTTAGGGATACCGTAATTAATCGCCGCCTCAGGATTGGCGGTTAAGCCAATAAAATGGGCGCTATTTTTAGGGTTTTCAAGACCTAATTTATCTTTAAACCACTGAATCGCTGTTTTTGCATTGAGCATAGTTTCTTGAGTGGTAAAGGTTTTACTAGCAATTGAAACCAAGGTTGTCTCGGGGTCCAATTTTTTTAAAGTACTTAAAATCTGCGCGCCATCCACATTGGAGATAAAGTGAACATTGATTCTTTCATGGGCATATTCTTCAAGTGCAGTGCAGGCCATTTTAGGGCCTAGATCTGAACCACCAATGCCAATATTAATAATATCGGTAATGGGTTTTCCAGTGCTACCAGTCCAGCTACCGCTTCTTATTTCTTCACTGACAGCTTTTACTGCCTGCAACTGTCTTTCCACCTGCTCAGCTCGGGCTTTTTCCTCGGCTGATAGGGCATCGGACTCCGTTGATCTTAGGGCAGCATGCAAAACAGCGCGATCTTCGGTGTTATTAATTTTTTCGCCGGCAAACATGGCTGCACGATGGGTTTCCAATGGTGATTGCTGAGCCAAATTAATCAGCTGTTCCCAAATATCGTCATTGACCAAGTTTTTCGAAAAATCTAGCTTAAGCTCTCCGGCCTTGAGTGAGTATTTTTCAAATCGCTGACTATCTTCCTGAAACAACTGATTAATAGCGATTCCCTTGTCAGAAGATTGGGTTTCAGATGCCAGTTCTAAAAGTCGATTCCAGGCAGCAGTATTTGCTGGGTTGTAAGACGCATTATTCATTTTAAAAAATATTCCCTTAGGTGCTTAAGCAAATGAGCACACATAATCTATACATTTTGAACTTGTTTAAAGTATTTTGTAATAAAATTACAAAAATTAGCGGTTCTACTGATTATATATGGTTAACTTTTGTAATTTTGTTACAATTGCGCCTCAATTTTTATGGAGCCAACATGGGTCATCTTAATAATCAAATTGCTAAAGTAACAGACCGTATTATAGAGCGAAGTGCAAAATTGCGCTCAGATTATTTACAACGGTTAGAAGAAGACTTCAATAATCGCCCTGAAAGAGGCAAATTAAGCTGTGGCAACCTTGCCCATGGCTTTGCTGCCTGCGGCGATGATGATAAGAATAGTTTGCGCATGATGCAAGCCAGTAATATCGGTATTTTGACCGCATACAATGATATGTTGTCAGCGCATCAGCCCTATGCCACATACCCTGATAAAATTAAACAGGCTATGCGTGAAATGGGTTGTACTGCTCAGGTTGCCGGCGGAGTGCCCGCAATGTGCGATGGTGTGACTCAGGGTCAAGATGGTATGGAACTTAGTCTATTGAGCCGCGACATTATTGCTCAGTGTTCAGCTATTGGTTTATCTCACCAGATGTTTGATGGTGTATTAGCGCTTGGTATCTGCGATAAGATTGTTCCCGGTCTATTAATGGGTGCACTGAGCTTTGGCTATTTGCCAACGCTATTTGTGCCAGCGGGTCCAATGGAATCGGGTCTACCCAATAAAGAAAAACAAAGAATTCGTCAGCTCTACGCACAGGGTAAAATCGGGCGTGAAGAGTTACTTCAAGCAGAATCAGACTCTTACCACAGTCATGGTACCTGTACATTCTATGGTACAGCTAACAGTAACCAAATGGTTTTGGAGGCGCTGGGCTTGCAGTTGCCGGGTAGTTCCTTTGTAAATCCGGATAATCCATTGCGTGAAAGACTCACCAAAGAGGTTTCTTACCAAATTGCGCGTATTACCGCGTTGGGTAATGATTACCGTCCTATTGGCAAGGTTATTGATGAGAAAGCCATTGTGAATGGTACAGTGGCACTTTTAGCCTCTGGTGGATCAACTAACCACAGCATGCACCTAGTCGCTATTGCTCGTGCTGCGGGGATTATTCTTAATTGGGATGATATCTCAGATCTTTCAGCAGCGGTTCCATTACTGGCTAAGGTCTATCCAAATGGTCATGCCGACGTCAATCATTTCCATGCTGCCGGTGGCACAAGTTGCATGTTTAGACAGTTACTGGATGCGGGTTATATGCATCCAGATGCTAATACTGCATGGGGCGAAAGCTTCGCAGACTTTACTAAGGAGCCAACGCTCACCGATGATGGCAACCTAGAGTGGAATGAGTCACCTCAGACACCATTAGATACTGAAGTATTAACAACAGTGGATAAGCCATTCTCAGATGAAGGCGGGTTACGACTCTTAGAAGGTAACCTGGGTCGCGGTGTGATCAAAGTTTCAGCGGTAGCCAAAGAGAATCAAATTGTTGAGGCGCCAGCGGTAGTTATTGATAGCCAAGACGATTTAGAGCCTCTATTTAAAGCAGGAAAACTTGAAAAAGACTGTGTTGTTGTAGTGCGTTATCAGGGGCCAAAAGCCTTGGGTATGCCTGAGCTACACAAGCTAACCCCGTTCTTGGGTACTCTTCAGGATAAGGGTTTCAGTGTTGCTCTAGTCACAGACGGTCGAATGTCTGGTGCATCAGGTAAGGTGCCAGCCGCTATTCATTTAGTACCTGAGGCCTTGGAAGGTGGTTTACTAGCCAAGGTGCAGGATGGCGATATGATTCGCTTGAATGCAGAAACAGGTGAATTAGCATTTATTGGTGATCTCGCAGAGCTTCAGCAACGTGAGTCAGCACCTCAGCCATCAGCAGGTCAAAGAGGCTGTGGGCGAGAAATATTCGCAATTAATCGCGATAATATTAGCAATGCCGAGCAGGGTGCTTCGTTCCTATACCCTAAGGACTAATTATGAGCATTGAATGGAATCTAGTTGCCGATATCGGTGGCACTAATGCACGCTTTTCAGCTATGCCTGTGGGTGAGTTGGAAAGTAGCTATGAGTTTCACCACTCGGTACAAGAGCATCCAGAATTTGCCGATCTGCTTAAAGATTTGGTTGTGGAAATTGCAGAGGCTACGGGTTGGGATAATCCCCCCGCCAGTGCCTGTTTTGCGGTTGCCTGCCCAGCAGATGTTGAAGAAATTGCCTTTACTAATAGTCATTGGCACTTCACAAAAGCAGAATTAAAGAACCTACTAGGCTGTCAAAATCTGCATGTAATTAATGATTTTGAGGCTGTAGCTCACGGTATTACTGAGCTTACTAGTAATGACGTAGTTCAGGTAGGCGGCGGTGAGCCAGTGGCTGATAAGCCCATTGGTATAATTGGCGCAGGAACAGGGCTGGGTGTTGCCGGTCTAGTTCCTTTGGATAATGGTTATAAGGTTATTGATTCCGAGGGTGGTCATGGGGATTATCCTCCCACTACAGACCGTATGGCGGCAGTAGTTGGCGTATTGCGAGAAGAGTACGGACGAGTATCTCTGGAACGACTGCTTTCAGGCAAGGGTATTTTTAATATCTACAGATCACTCTGTACTATTAACAATATTGAACGAGCCTACGAAACACCGGCAGAGGTTGCCGCTGCAGCCGAGCAGGGTAAAGACGAATTAGCCCTTCAGGCATTGAATATGTTTTGCTCGGGCATGGGCAGCGCGTCAGGTAATTTAGCGCTAACCTACGGTGCCAAAGGCGGTATTTATATCGCTGGTGGTGTAGTGCCAAAATTTATAGATTTTTTTATTAATAGCGATTTTCGTCACAAATTTGAAGAGAAAGGTCGCTTCGTAAGTTATTTAAAGCCGATTCCCATTTATATTGTAGTTAGAGAAAATCTTGGACTACTAGGTGCGGCCAAAAAACTGAAACAAAGTTAAGGAGTTACAGGTGCAAAAAATGTTAGCGGGAAATCCAGTTATCCCAGTAATTACACTGGATCAAGTAGAAGACGCAGTACCACTAGCTGAAGCATTGGTAGCAGGTGGCCTAAAAGTATTAGAGGTTACATTGCGCACAGAAGCAGCCGTAGAAGGTATTCGTCAGATTATTAAGCATGTACCTGAAGCTATTGTTGGCACCGGCACAGTTTGCAGTGTTGAGCAAATTAAGTTATCTGAAGACCTAGGCTGTCAGTTTATGATCTCGCCAGGTGCTACGGACAATTTACTCAATGTTGGTGCAAAGTCTTCGGTTCCTTTTTTGCCGGGCATCTCTACTGTAAGCGAATTAATGCGTGGTATGGAATACGGACTGAAAGAATTTAAATTCTTCCCGGCAGAAGCCGCGGGTGGTGCGCCAGTGATGAAAGCCATGGCTGGACCGTTCCCTAATATTAAATTCTGTCCTACAGGCGGTATTGGTCTTGGTAATGCAATGGATTACCTGACTCTACCCAATGTATTATGTGTGGGCGGATCATGGATTGCTAAGCCAAAAGACATTAGAGAAAAACGCTGGTCAGAGATTGAAAAGTTAGCAAAAGAAGCAGCGGCATTGGTGTAATAAGCAAAAGAATATAAGTGGTACTAGATTACCGAGGTATATGATGAGTAGTAGCAAAATTGATTTAGTTTTATTTGGGGCGCGAGGCGATCTTTCGCGTCGAAAACTCTTTCCTGCGCTCTATCAATTAGATAAAGCCGATCTTCTAAGTGATGACACTCGTATCGCTGCAGTTGCACGTCAAGAGCTAGAGACTGTGGATTTTGTCGAGCAAATGGGTGAAACACTTAAAACTAATCTTGGTGATGACTGGGATGATAAGATTTGGTCTAGGTTTAAAAAACGTATCGAATATATCCGCATAGAATTTTCTGAGAAAGAGCAGTTCAAAGCCCTGCGCGAGTGGTCGGACGAAAGCCGCACGTTTATTTTCTATATGGCAACGCCGCCCAGTATGTTTGGAATTATTTGCCAGCATTTGGATCAAGCCAATTGCATCGATTCAAAGGCGCGTATTGTGCTAGAGAAGCCTATTGGCCATGATTTAGAAAGTTCTAAAGAAGTTAACGATACAGTTGGAAAGTTTTTCCCTGAAAGCAGTATTTACCGTATTGATCACTATCTAGGTAAAGAAACCGTGCAAAACCTTCTTGCCCTGCGTTTTGCCAACCGCCTTATCCACTCACAGTGGGATAATAGCTGTATTGATCATATCCAAATTACAGCCGCAGAAACCGTGGGTATTGAAGGCCGCTGGACCTACTATGATGGTGTGGGTCAGTTGCGTGACATGGTGCAAAATCACCTTCTACAGCTATTAAGCATGGTGGCTATGGAGCCGCCTAATAAAGTTGAAGCTGACGAAATTCGCGCTGAAAAAGTTAAACTTTTGCGTGCTATGACGCCGATTAATCAAGATAACGTAGCGGACCAAGCTGTGCGTGGTCAATATTCTGCGGGCTGGATCTCAGGTGATCCCGTTGTAGGCTACATGGAAGAAGAGGGCGCTGCCGAAGACAGCAGTAATACTGAAACCTTTGTAGCGCTAAAAGTCTTTGTGGATAACTGGCGTTGGGCCGGCGTACCGTTCTATCTTCGAACCGGTAAGCGCATGAAAGAAAAAGTGACTCAAATTGTGATTACCTACAAAGAAAATCCTCATGCGATTTTTTCTGATGATGATTCTGAGGCTAATAATCGTCTGGTTATACGTCTTCAGCCCAATGAGGGCATTCAGCTAGAAATGCTATCCAAAAAGCAATGTATGAAAGAGCGCTCAAGTTTAGAAAAACGAACCCTCAACCTTGATTTCCTTGATCCCAATGATGACGGAAGAATCGTTGATGCCTATGAACGCTTGCTATTAGAAGTCTTGAATGGTGATCAGTGGTTATTTGTAAGCCGCGACGAAGTTGAAGCCTCTTGGCAGTGGTGTGATGATCTTCTGCAAGCTTGGGATGATAAAAAAGTGGGTACAAAATCTTATAGTGCCGGTTCCTGGGGTCCAGCCAAGTCGGAATCCCTGATTGAAAAGGATGGTCGTAGCTGGTACCTAGTATAAAGTTCACTATATTTAGTAGGAGAATAATGTGGAACTAAAACAATTTGAAAATACCTCTGCACTGGATATGTCACTTGCCGATGAAGTCAGTGATCGCCTTAGACAGTCCATTCAAAAGCAAGGGCATGGTTCCCTAGTTTTGTCAGGTGGTAGAACGCCAATGGGCTTCTTTCATCAGCTGTCTCAGCAGGTGTTGGATTGGTCAAAAGTCACAGTGACATTGGCTGATGAGCGTTGGGTTAACGCTGACCACAATGATAGTAACGAAAAGTTGGTTAAAGAAAATTTATTAATCAATGAAGCCCATTGTGCAAAATTCCTATCCCTAAAGAACTCAGCTGAAACTGCAGTCTCCGGTGAAGCCGAACTTGAAGCAGAGCTATCAAAGTACGGCCAGTTTACCGTAGTAATTCTAGGTATGGGTGATGATGGTCATACTGCATCATTGTTTCCTGGCGCAGAAGCGTTACCATCCGGATTGGCAATGGATTCGGGAAGAAGCTGTATTGCAGTAACCCCAACAGAAGCCCCTCATGAGCGTATTAGCATGACTCTACCACGCCTTTTAAACACTGAGCGCCTGATTGTCCATATTAGTGGCCAAAACAAGCAGAAGGTGTTAGAACAGGCGAATGAAGGTAATAATGTAGAAGAATTGCCTATCAGAGCAATTCTTCAGCAGACTCAGGTACCAGCCACTGTGTTTTGGGCAATATAAACAAAACAGAAGAGCACAAAGAATAGTAAAGCAGAAAAGGTTACAACAGAAATATAAAGCCCTCGGTCAGAAAAACCGAGGGCTTTTTTTTAGCGTATTTCGTCGCCTACGCGAACAATCTTGAGCGTATTGGTGCCGCCTTGAACATTCACAAAATCACCCTTTGTGATAAGCACTAGATCACCATCAGAAATAGCATCATATTCACGCAACTTCTCAACAGCTAGGTGATTAATATCTGAAGGATTAAGAGTGGACGTTTCAAAGGGTACTGGCACAACGCCTTTGTATAGCGCAGTGATTTCACAGGTACCCGCTTTTTCAGCAAAGGCATAAATGGGCAGTGAAGAAGTAATTCGCGACATTAACAGAGGTGTAAACCCAGTTTCTGTCATGCAGATAACCGCTTTAACACCTTTAAGGTGGTTGGCAGCATACATGGCTGAAAGGGCAAGAGACTCATCAATTCTTTCGAATGTTTCATCAATTCTATGTGTTGAGCGCTGAGTCAGAGGATGCTTTTCAGCGCCTTCAATCACTCTAGCCATAGCAGATACTGTTTCAACAGGATAACTACCCACCGCTGTTTCAGCAGAAAGCATCACAGCGTCAGTGCCATCTAAAACCGCATTGGCCACATCAAATACCTCAGCGCGAGTTGGTGTTGGCGCACTGATCATAGATTCCATCATCTGAGTTGCTGTTATAACCACCTTGTTGGCGGCCATGGCAGCTTCAATCAATTGCTTTTGAACAGCAACTAGATTGGCATCACCGATTTCTACACCCAAATCGCCACGTGCAACCATAACGCCATCAGAAGCATCAATAATGCCCGGTAAAAATTCATCAGTGATAGCTTCAGCGCGTTCAACCTTAGCGATAATATGAGCGGTACTACCAGCATCTTTAAGCAGCTTTCTAGTCAACTCAACATCAGCTGCAGCACGTACAAATGAGATAGCTAAATAATCTGTATTTAAGGCAGCAGCTGTTTTGATATCAGCTTTATCCTTAGGTGTTAAGGCGTCAGCGGATAAACCACCACCAAACTTATTAACCCCTTTTTTACTGGATAATACGCCACCCTGAACTACCTTACAGCGCGCTACAGTAGAGGTTTTTTCTAGGATATCAAAGGTCATTCGACCATCGTCTAGCAATAACACATCGCCAGCATCCATATCTTCCAAGAGTTCTTGCTCGATATAGACAGCACCCTGATGCCCTGCTTCTTTATCCATATTGCTATCGAGGCTGAAAATATCACCTACAGCAAGGTCAATTTTCGCATCGTCAGTGAAACTGCCGATGCGGATCTTGGGTCCCTGCATGTCACATAAGATGCCTACAGGCGTGTTCAGTGACTTTGCAATACGTCTAATGGCATGTGCACGCTCGGTATGCTCTTCAGCACTACCATGAGAAAAGTTTAACCGGAAAACATTAACACCCGCCTGAATAAGATTAGTCAGGTTGGTATCATCACTGCTTCCAGGCCCTAATGTAGCAAGGATTTTGGTTCTTCTTGGCATATATAAATTATTCCGCGTTTAGGAGTACAAGGCTGTTATCAAGCATGCGGTTTGAGAAACCCCATTCGTTATCATACCAAGCCATCACCTTAACCATAGAACCATTCACTCGGGTTTGCAGAGAATCAAAGTTGCTAGAGTAAGCGATATGATTAAAGTCAGCAGAAACGAGCGGCTGGTCACAGTAGCTCAGCACTTTGCCTAGTTCGCCTTCAGCTGCAGTTTTAAGTACCTGATTAACTTCTTCAACCGAGGTTTCACGACCTGCATTAAAGACTAAATCAACCAGTGATACATTAATTGTCGGTACCCGAACAGCCATTCCATCAAGCTTGCCAGCTAATTCAGGAATAACATCAGCGATAGCAACAGCAGCACCTGTTTTAGTAGGAATCATCGATTGAGTCGCCGAACGAGCTCGATATACATCGGAATGATAAACATCACTTAGTTGTTGATCATTTGTATATGCGTGAACGGTGGTCATATAACCTGACTCAATACTCATAGCTTCCTGAAGAGGAGCCACAAGAGGCGCTAAACAGTTAGTAGTACATGAAGCATTAGAAATGATTTCATGAGTAGCTGTTAATTGATCATGGTTAATGCCGTGAACAACCGTAGCATCAACACCAGAACCCGGTGCAGAGATAATCACTTTCTTAGCACCGCCTGCAATATGCAGCGCTGCCTTATCTCTTTTAGTGAACACACCAGTACATTCTAAAACCACATCAACTCCAAGGTCACCCCAGGGTAAGTTGGCAGGGTCGCGCTCACAGAACCATTTAATTTCATCGCCATTTACAGTCATTTTATTTTCACCAATTTCAACCTGCTGGTTGAAACGGCCATGCACTGTATCAAACTGAAGAAGATGGCCGCTGATATCTACGTTACCTAAATCATTAACTGCGACAATTTGCAGTTTGTCATGAAGTTCAGGACGCTCGTAATAAGCTCTGACAATATTGCGACCAATGCGGCCAAAACCATTAATGGCTATTTTGAACATAAGAGGGAAACCTTGCTTTGTAGTAAAATTACAAAAATTATAATTTTTCGGGGCATTTTAATCAATTGATAAGCGTGTTTTTTGCTTATAATTACAAAAAGAGTACCAATTTAGTTGATTTAAAGACTCTTTTGGGAATTTTTGAGTTAATTGCATCAAAAAAATGATAACCAATGGATGTGGTCTTATCAGTAATTATTGTATCTAGAGTCTAACAGGCTCCGATATCACTTAAAGGAATAAGTATGAATCAAATGAATAAAATGGATGCCTGGCCAAAGGAAATAAACCTCATTGGCGAGATGCGTTCAGCATTATCCCATTTAAACAAAACTGAGAAAAAAATCGCTCAAAATATTCTCGCTGATCCTGAGGCGGCGACCCAAAAAAGTATAGCGGTTTTAGCTAAAAATTCAGGTGTCAGTGAGCCCAGTGTAAATCGCTTTTGTAAGCGTTTTAATACGACAGGATTTCCAGATTTTAAGCTTAAGTTGGCCAAAGCAGCGGTCAGTGGTATCTGGGAAACAGTTCATCCAGTTAGACCTGAAGATGATGCTGGAAAATACACCACTAAAATCATTAATAATACAATTGCCAATTTAATGGCTTTTAAACAATCAGTGAGTTATCAGCAAATACAGTTGGCAGTAGAAGCGCTAATTCGCGCAAAAAGAATATTTATTGTTGGACTAGGTGGATCCTCGGCAACCGCCAAAGATGCAGAATGTAAGTTTTTCCAGTCGGGGCTATCTGCTTGCAATCCCGTTGATCTAATTATGCAGCGTATGGTTGCCTCTAATTACGATGCGGGGGATCTCTTTTTTTTGATCTCTCAAACCGGCGAAACTAAAGAAATTATTGAAGTCGCTGAATTGGCAAAATTGAATAATGCCCCCATTATTTGTTTGGCACCTGAAATGAGTCGGCTGTCTAAATTGTCAACATTGAAGCTACAGATAGGAAGGGTTAATTCCCTTGATCGATTAAGTTTCTCGTCCCAAGCCACCTATCAGGTTATGCTGGATATATTAGCGGCTGGTGTTAGTGTGGAAAAAAATGCTCCGGCAAGAATTGTAAATAAGGAATGTTTTAAAGATTGCTATAAAAGTTATTTAATAGGTAATTAATTGGGGTTAATACTAATGTATTTGATTCAATTCTGTTTAGTTTTCGTTAAAAATCAAGCATTTGGTTGTTCTAAGTCATTAAAGTAAATAAACTCAAGGGATGGAGTATTTTCAATGGTAGGTGTATTTAATGTCTAATGAAGCGGTTTACCCAGTTCCTGAAAAATGGTCTGGTGATGCCTGGATTGATGCGGCCCATTATCAAGCGCTGTATCAACAATCATTGGACAATCCAAATGATTTTTGGGCGCAACAATCGGACCAATTTCTAACATGGGAAAAGCCATGGGAAACGTTGAATTCTGCCGATTTTTCAAAAGCTGAGGCGGCATGGTTTGTTGGCGGAAAATTAAATGTCACGGTTAACTGTATCGATCGGCACCTTGAAAATCATGCAGATCAAACGGCTATTATTTGGGAGGCCGATGACCCAGCTGATCATAGTGAAATTACCTATGCTGAGCTTCATAAGCAGGTTTCTAAGTTTGGCAATTTATTGCGTGACCTTGGGGTAAAGAAGGGTGATAGGGTTTGCATTTATATGCCTATGATTCCTGAGGCTGCCTATGCCATGTTGGCCTGTGCTCGAATTGGTGCAATTCACTCGGTAGTCTTTGGTGGCTTTTCGCCGGAAGCATTAAAGGATCGAATACTGGACTGTGACTGCCATTTGGTTATCACTGCGGATGAGGGCGTTCGCGGCGGAAAAAAAATACCCCTCAAACAAAATGCAGATAAGGCCATTGAGAGCTGCCCCGATGTTCGACACTGTATTGTGGTTAAAAGAACGGGCGCTTCTATTGATTGGAGTGAACCCCGAGATATTGATTACAACCAAGCCATAAAAGATATATCGGCTGATTGTGATCCTGAGTGGATGGATTCCGAAGATCCTTTGTTTATTCTTTATACCTCCGGGTCAACAGGCAAACCTAAGGGTGTTGTGCATACTACTGCTGGCTATCTTTTGATGACAGCAATGACTCATAAGTATACCTTCGATTATAAGCCCGGCGATGTCTACTGGTGTACAGCTGACGTAGGCTGGATTACGGGGCATAGTTACATATTGTATGGGCCGCTATGTAATGGAGGGACAACCCTGATGTTTGAAGGGGTTCCAACCTATCCTGATGCCTCTAGATTTTGGCAGGTGATCGATAAACATAAGGTTAATCAATTTTATACAGCACCAACTGCTATTCGCGCCCTAATGGGTGCAGGTAATCAATTTGTTGAGCAAACCTCGCGCAGTTCATTAAAGTTGTTAGGCACTGTGGGTGAGCCCATAAATCCAGAGGCCTGGGAATGGTATTACCGCGTAGTAGGAGAGCAAAATTGTCCCATCGTGGATACCTGGTGGCAGACCGAAACCGGTGCTCATATGCTCACGCCATTACCTGGCGCTATGGCCATGAAGCCCGGCTCAGCGACCCTGCCTTTCTTTGGTGTTGAACCTGTTCTACTCGATACCGACGGCAACGAAATACAGGATGAAGGTGAAGGCTTACTCATGATTAAGCGATCATGGCCCAGTCAAATAAGGTCAGTATTTAATAATCACCAGCGTTGTATTGATACCTATTTTAAAGATTATCCAAATTATTACCTTACAGGTGATGGCGCTAGAAGAGATAAGGATGGTTACTTTTGGATTACCGGTCGTGTAGATGATGTGTTAAATGTATCCGGGCATCGACTGGGTACCGCCGAAATTGAAAGCGCTCTAGTTTTGCATGAAGCAGTGGCTGAAGCAGCTGTAGTCGGCTTTCCTCATTCTATTAAGGGGCAGGGTGTTTTCTGTTTTGTCACATTGATGGACAACATTTGCCCAACGGATGATTTGAAAATGGAATTGAGCAGTCTATGTGCCTCTGAAATTGGCCCTATTGCCAAGCCTGATGAAATTCACTGGACAGACGCATTGCCTAAAACGCGCTCTGGAAAAATTATGCGACGAATTTTGAGGAAGTTAGCGGCGGGCGAGATAGATGAGTTGGGTGACATCTCAACGCTTGCCGACCCCCCTGTGGTGGACGACTTAATTGCTAGCATCAAGTCGAAAATAGGTTAATGGTCAGTAGGTTAGTGATATTCAATAATAAATTTAAATGGAAATTGCCACTCTCAGATGTGGTGTTTTAAATGGTATGTATATAATATTATGGAAAGTTAAGGGAATGGATCTATGAGTAAAACAGATATAAGTCAGCGATTGGCTAGACTAATGCGTGAACACGGTGTATCCCAGAGTGGATTATCGAGAGGTTGTTGTGTCCCGCAGCCTACAATAAACCGAATCCTAAATGAAAAAACTAAGGAGCCACGTCGTGAGTCCGTTATTAGGATTGCTGGTTTCTTTAATGTAACCCCTGAATCACTTTATCAAGAATCAAATGAGGTTCGAGAAGAAAGTGATGCAGTGGCGAGAGTATACGATCAATTCAAATCACTCCGACCCAACCAGCAAAAAAAGGTGCTCGGATGGGTTATGAAAGACCTTGAGAGCGATTAATATTATCGCTAATGGTCGATATAACCTTTTCTCTATCTTCTGGGGCTAGTTGATTTAAGTAATCTCTTAAACCTGCTAGTCCTAGTTCAAATGCTTTTTCTAATTGATTGACTGCTTGGTCCATCATAGGATCTTCCCCAACTTCATTTCTATTCACTATTGACTGAGATGGCGATCCATTGCTAAGATAAGTTTCCATACTTTATATCCCTTTTCTTTTTAAGTTTATTGGTTTTTACCGGAGCAAACTAAATAATTAGTTGTAATGATTTAGATGCCTCATATGTATAACTTAGTATAATTTATACTCAATTTGTATAACCCATAAGAACTAATACTTTAGTATTAGTCTAAATTTTCTAAAATAAACCAATAAAACAGCATTCTATTGCAAGCTATACTTACCTAATGCTAGACTCACTCTTGCCTAAGGGGCGGTTTTAAAAAACCTGAGAAGCACCCTTTGAACCTGATCCGGATTATGCCGGCGTAGGAATAGGAATTTAGTTAGCCCTCCACCTCGTCTTTTGATTCCGGGTCTCCTTAACCAACTGTTATTGAGGCTCAACCATGAAATCTTTGTTACAAAACACACGCATATTATTTTTATTTTCTGCGGTATTTTCGGCTAGTTCTTATGCTGATAAAGACATCCAAGAAATTATCGTCACTTCTGATTTTAGAGAAGGACTGTTAAAGAATATTCCAACCAGTATTTCGGTGATTGATGCTGAAGTTATTAGTCAGCGAAATAGCAACCACTTAGAGCAAATATTGGCCTTAGCGCCCAATGTTAACTTTGCGGCTGGTGCGTCCAGGGGGCGCTATTTCCAGATTCGTGGCATTGGCGAACGCAGCCAATTTGTTGATCCGTTAAATCCCTCGGTGGGCACCTATGTTGATGGTATCGACTTTACTGGTTTTGGTGGAGCGGCAACATTGCTTGATATAAATCAGGTTGAGGTGCTGCGCGGATCTCAGGGTACAAGATTTGGTGCTAATGCATTAGCAGGTGTTATTAACCTTAAAACTGCTGATCCTAGTGCTCAATCAAAAGGCTATGCTAAAACCTCCTTGAGCAGCTATGGCGGCAGAAACCTCGAAACAGCTTTTGGTGGTGCACTGAACGACCAATGGTTGTATAGAGTAGCTGCCGGTAAAACCCTATCTGATGGTTTTATTAGTAACACCACATTAGATCGAAAAGATACCAACAATATTGATGAATTGACATCTAGGTTAAAGCTACGTTACTTAGCGGCTGATAACTTAACCGTTGATTTTACAGCTCTGCATTTGGATATTGATAATGGCTATGATGCATTTTCACTGGATGAAAATCGTAATACCATGTCCGATCAGCCCGGACATGATCGACAAGATACCTCGGCTTTTGCGATTAATTCGGATTGGACTGTCTCTGATGCGTTAAGTGTGAATTCAATTTTTACAACCAATCGATCTGATACTGAATACAGCTTTGATGAGGATTGGGCTTATCTTGACCTTTGGCTAAATAATATGGATGGCGAGGGTGCCGAGGAGTACCAAGGGTTTGATAGTTATCAGCGTAATCTCTCTCGGGATTCAGGAGAAATAAGATGGTTATCTGGCCCCAGTGGAAAAATACTAAATAGTGACTGGTTAGTAGGGGTCTATCGTCAAATTTCTACGATTAGGCTATTAAGAAGTTATGTTGGAATTTACCGTGGTTACTTTGATGACGTTGATCCAACAGAGTATGTAAATTGGGATACACCCACAGAATGGGGGCTTTTTGATAGCCAATACGATACTGCAACGACTTCTGTGTTTGCTCAAGCAAAAACCCCTCTTACAGATAATCTTAATCTAACTTCTGGTTTGCGCTATGAATCTTGGAAATCTGAATATTCTGATAGCAATGTTATTGCAGGTAAAAATAGTGAAAATCTATTGGGTGGCAAGTTAGCGCTTGAATTAAACACTGATGCTGAAAACCTACTATTTGCTGGCTTAACGCGTGGCTATAAGGCGGGTGGTTTTAATTCTGAGGAAAAATTACCCTCTGAGCAGTATCGCCAATTTGATACCGAGTATCAGTGGAACTATGAAGTAGGCGCTAAACTTTATTCCCCATCCGGTACTCTCTCGAATAGCATCACCGCGTTCTATGCTGATCGTAAAGACTTGCAGCTTAAGTCCTCAACCTATAATGAAAGCCAAAATAAATGGATAGAATTTGTTACCAATGCAGGAACGGGCTATAGCTATGGCGTTGAATGGGAAGTCACCTGGCTGCCGCAGGATAATTTGCGAATTGCTTCAAGCTTGGGTCTGCTTAAAACCAAAATTACTAAGCATGATAATTCCGACCCAGATGCGTTTAACCTTAAAGATCGTGAAGTGGCTCATGCACCAGAATATAGCTTCGCCACCTCGGTGCAATATGACCTAACCAAAAATTTAACCGCGACTCTAGAGCTTGAGGGTAAGGATAGTTTTTATTATTCCGATTCCCATAATTTCCAATCCCAAGCCTATAAGCTCGTTAATGCCAGATTGGCCTATCAAGCTAACGGCTATCATTTAACTGCTTATATCAATAATGCTACTGATAAAGACTATGGTGTGCGTGGGTTCTCTGGTTGGGATAATGATCCTCGCTCGGGAGAAGGATTTGATGAACAATCTTATCAACAGCTCGGCGCGCCAAAAGTTATTGGCCTATCGGTTCGAGCGGATTTTTAAATCGGTATAATATCTAGGTAGTTGAATATGCAAGTAACCATAGACGTGAGTATGTACCCCAATCGGGAGGAATTTATTCCTCCCATTGATGGGTTTATTGAGCGTATTAACCAATTTGATAGGCTTAAAATAACCACATTCCCCACTAGTACTGTGGTTCAGGGTGAGTATGATCATGCTATGCAGGCAGTACAAAAAACCATTGCCGACTGTTATAAAGAATTTAATATGGCGGTCTATGTGATGAAAGTCATTCCCGGATACGAGGCACTTAAATAATGTTTGAATGGCTAGGGTTAGAAACCATTGCGGTGGTCTTAGGTATTGCGTATTTACTATTTGCCATGCGTGAGAATAGTCTTTGTTGGTACTGTGCCTTTATCAGTACTGGCATCTACATATGGATATTTGGCGATGTTAGCCTGTATATGGAATCCGCGCTCAATGCTTATTATATGGTGATGGCGGTTTATGGTTGGTATCAGTGGCAGCGAGGTGGCAATAGCTCAGAAGGTATTAGGCTCAGCGGTTGGGGGATAAAAAATCATCTATCCGCCATTGGCTTAGTGTTGGTTTTATCGGCAGTATCGGGCTATTTATTATCGCAAAACACCGATGCCAGAATGCCTTATATTGATTCCTTTACCACCTGGGGAAGTGTAATAACCACCTATATGGTGGCGCGCAAGGTCATTGAAAACTGGTTGTATTGGATTGTTATAGATTCGGTTTCCATCTTTTTGTATATCGACCGCGAGCTCTATCAAACAGCGGGATTATTTGCGCTCTATTTAGTACTTGCGGTGATTGGTTATCTAGCCTGGAGAAAAGCCTATCTCGAGCAACAACAGCTCTCTAGCTGAGCAAGCTATCAATGAATGGCGTCAGTGGCAGGCGCCATTTCAATCAAAGCCTCAGATTGTTTCGCAACTTGAGGGCGGACTAACTAATACCAGTTATATTATCGAAGCGGGCTCTGAGTGTGCGGTACTTAGAATCAATAATCCCCAAGCCATTCAGCTAGGGATTAATCGTGATACTGAAATCACTATCTTAAAAAAAATAGCCTCTACCGCTGTTGCGCCAAACTATTACTTTGCCAATTCACAGTATTTAGTGAGTGAATACATTGATGGTGAAACTATAGATGAAGATGGTATTGCACAGCCGGCGATTAGACAGCAAATTTTTCAGGCTATAGAAGCTATTCAGGCAATAAAACTGCCTAATTTAAAGCGCTTTAATTATAAAAAATATTGCCAAATCTATTGTTCACAGATTTCTGGCGAGTATTTAGGTCAGCCGGCAGTCCAGCAAATCTTAGATTTAGCTCAACAAATCGATAGCGCTGATTGGCAACCCGTCCTCTGTCATCATGATTTAATCCCTGAAAATATTATCCATAACCAACAGGGCATCAGCATAATTGATTGGGAATATGCCGGGTTGGGTCACCCACAATTTGATTACCTGCGTATTTTTAATAAGCAACAGAGATTGAGTCTGGGTATAGAGCCCAATCCAAACTTAGAAAGACTTCAGGCAGTGTTGGATGAGCTTTGGTTTGCTGTACGTTATCCTGTAAAACAGCTGAATCTGGAGAGACAGCTCAATAAAATTCTTTTAAAAGGTTAGAGCAGTGGTAGATAAATATAATCAGTTAACCCCAGAAGAGCAGCGAATTATCCAGTATAAGGGCACTGAAATGCCATTTACCGGCGAATATAACGATCACTACGCATCTGGTACTTATTTGTGTAAACGTTGTAATACGCCGTTATATCGCTCAGACAGCAAGTTTTCATCGGGCTGTGGTTGGCCGAGTTTTGATGATGAGATTGCGGGTGCGGTAAGACGTGAAGTTGATGCCGATGGTCGGCGAGTTG